>NZ_JBYSWF010000047.1:0-60534 GCF_058780865.1 Pseudomonas sp. GP01-A4 | reverse complement strand
CCGACAGGCGGGGCAGAGCCCTTTGCTTACTTTGGGGCTTTTCCAAAGTGAGCCGCTGTAAGAGCGGAACCATAAGCGGCCGTTACCCAAATAACGGATATGTACTCAATCACCCCCCAAACGCATCCCTGAGAAACCCCGGAGCGATATACCGCTGATAATGCGCCTCGGACAAAATAAAAAACTCCCGATCAATCGCATCCCGCAACTCAGGCAACCCCCAATCCCGAAACTCCGGCATCAATACCATCCCATAAGCCTCAAGATTACTGATCACCCGAGCCCCCCGGGCAATCAACTGATAGGCCCAGCAGTACTCCGACTGATGCGGAACAAACCGAATCTTGCGCTGCTCCAGCTGCCCCCGCAGCATTTTAGGGTCAAACACCTCAAGCTTCCCGGCCATCACCTGCACCAACAACTGCTCCAGCCGCAGCCACACCGCACGTTTTTCTTCCTCGTTATACCCGTTCCACTGAATCACCTCATGGTGAAACCGCTTGCACCCCCGGCACACAAGATCGCCGTAAACCGTGGAGCACAGGCCTACGCAGGGGGTCTTGATGGTTTGGTTAGACATGGTCGACAACGCACAAATCAGCGAAACAGTTGCACATGTTAGCCCTTTGTCTAAGGTTGATCACCCTGCAAACTTGGCGCGGCAACTTACGTTTAGAATTTTTTTGCCGTAGAATCATCCGGCCTTGTAAGGCGCCAATAATCCGTTGGAAGCTGTTTTCAAAGCGTCACGAGCACAGTCGTTCCTAAAGAACGGTGTTGGCGATGGTTATTTACCCGGTAAATAGCCAGCGCCAACCCTCATCAGCTCCGTTCTGCAGGCGTAAAACTTTGAAAGCAGCTTCTGTGAGGATTGCCGGCAGCGCTGGCTCTACGGCCCAAAAAGCCCCTGAGCGCATGCGTGCCGTGCATTTCTGGATGAGCGTCCCGTGGGACCACTGATGAGGGTAATAACTGTGCTTGAAGCCTACCGCAAACATATCGAAGAGCGTGCAGCCCTGGGTATCGTTCCCCAGCCGCTTAATGCCGAACAAACCGCAGGCCTGGTCGAGCTGCTGAAAAATCCCCCGGCTGGCGAAGAAGAATTCCTCGTTGACCTGATCACCAACCGCATTCCACCAGGCGTTGACGAAGCTGCCTACGTCAAGGCCGGTTTCCTGTCTGCCCTGGCCAAGGGCGAAGCCACTTCTCCCCTGATCGACAAGAAACGCGCTGTTGAACTGCTCGGCACCATGCAAGGCGGCTACAACATCGTGACCCTGGTCGATCTGCTGGACGACGCCACCCTGGCCCCCGTCGCTGCCGCCCAACTCAAGCACACCCTGCTGATGTTCGATGCTTTCCACGACGTCGCGGAAAAAGCCAGGAACGGCAACGAACACGCCAAAGCCGTGATCCAGTCCTGGGCCGACGGCGAGTGGTTCAAGAACCGCCCGACCCTGGCCGACAAGATCAGCCTGCGCGTGTTCAAGGTCACCGGCGAAACCAACACCGACGACCTGTCCCCTGCCCCGGACGCCTGGTCCCGTCCTGACATCCCGCTGCACGCCCTGGCCATGCTGAAAATGGCCCGTGAAGGCATCGTGCCGGATGAGCAAGGCAAGACCGGCCCGATGAAGCAGATCGAAGAAATGCGCGGCCAGGGCTTCCCGATCGCCTACGTCGGTGACGTGGTCGGTACCGGTTCGTCGCGTAAATCGGCCACCAACTCGGTACTGTGGTTCTTCGGCGACGACGTGCCTTACGTGCCGAACAAGCGCGCTGGCGGCTTCTGCTTCGGCAGCAAGATCGCTCCAATCTTCTACAACACCATGGAAGATGCCGGCGCACTGCCAATCGAGTTCGACGTTACCAACATGAACATGGGCGACGTGATCGACCTGTACCCGCATGCTGGCAAAGTCACCAAGCACAACAGCGATGAAGTCCTGACCACCTTCGAAATGAAGACTCCGGTCCTGTTGGACGAAGTCCGTGCCGGCGGTCGTATCCCGCTGATCATCGGCCGCGGCCTGACCGAGAAGGCTCGCGCCGAGCTGGGTCTGCCACCTTCGACCCTGTTCAAGCTGCCGGAAGCCCCGGCTGAAAGCGACAAGGGCTACACCCTGGCGCAGAAAATGGTCGGCAAGGCCTGCGGCGTGGCTGGCGTTCGTCCAGGCACCTACTGCGAACCGAAGATGACCACCGTCGGCTCCCAGGACACCACCGGTCCCATGACCCGTGACGAACTGAAAGACCTGGCGTGCCTGGGCTTCTCCACCGATCTGGTAATGCAGTCGTTCTGCCACACCGCGGCCTATCCAAAGCCGATCGACGTGACCACCCACCACACCCTGCCTGACTTCATCATGACCCGTGGCGGCGTATCGCTGCGTCCGGGCGACGGCATCATCCACAGCTGGCTGAACCGCATGCTGCTGCCGGACACCGTCGGTACCGGTGGTGACTCCCACACCCGTTTCCCGATGGGCATTTCGTTCCCGGCCGGTTCCGGCCTGGTAGCGTTCGCCGCAGCCACCGGCGTCATGCCGCTGGACATGCCGGAATCGATCCTGGTGCGTTTCAAAGGTGAAATGCAACCTGGTATCACCCTGCGTGACCTGGTTCACGCCATTCCTTACTACGCGATCCAGGCTGGCCTGCTGACCGTAGAGAAGAAAGGCAAGAAGAACGCCTTCTCCGGCCGCATCCTGGAAATCGAAGGCCTGGACAACCTGAGCATCGAACAAGCCTTCGAGCTGTCCGACGCCTCGGCTGAACGTTCGGCTGCCGGTTGCACCATCAAGCTGTCGAAAGAATCCATCACCGAGTACCTGAACTCCAACATCACCCTGCTGCGCTGGATGATCGGTGAAGGCTACGGCGATGCGCGCACCCTGGAACGTCGTGCCCAAGCGATGGAAGCCTGGGTTGCCAACCCTGAGCTGATGGTTGCCGATGCTGACGCCGAATACGCTGAAATCATCGAGATCGACCTGGCCGACATCAAGGAGCCTGTGCTCTGCGCGCCAAACGATCCGGACGACGCCCGTCTGCTGTCCAGCGTTGCTGGCGAGAAGATCGACGAAGTGTTCATCGGTTCGTGCATGACCAACATCGGTCACTTCCGCGCTGCCGGTAAACTGCTGGATCAGGTCAAGGGTCAGCTGCCAACCCGTCTGTGGCTGTCGCCGCCGACCAAGATGGACGCTCACCAACTGACCGAAGAAGGCTACTACGGCATCTACGGCAAGGCTGGCGCGCGCATGGAAATGCCGGGCTGCTCGCTGTGCATGGGTAACCAGGCACGTGTAGAGCCGAACTCGACAGTTGTATCGACGTCGACCCGTAACTTCCCGAACCGTCTGGGTGACGGCGCAAACGTCTACCTGGCTTCGGCCGAGCTGGCGTCGGTGGCTTCCATCCTGGGTCGCCTGCCGACCGTCGAGGAGTACATGGAATACGCCGCGAAGATCAACACCATGGCCAGCGACGTGTATCGCTACCTGAGTTTTGACCAGATCGCCGAGTTCCGTGAAATTGCTGCAAGCGCCAACATCCCTGTGGTTCAAGCCTAAGGTTTTGTTGCTGTAAACGAACGCCGCGTATCGTCAGATGCGCGGCGTTTTTTTATGCGCCTCGATTGAGGCCCAGACCTTGTCCTGCGCCTGGGTGCACGGCGTGCCTTCCGGGTGTGCCTGGATCGTGGCGATCACCGCGCGTAACTCTGCCTTGCTCTGGTCCATTCGGGCTTGAAGCTCTTCTATCTGCGCAATCCTGCGCTCAAGCCTCAAGACGATATCGGCGCGTTTCGCCTCGCTCGGCGAATCGTCGGGCATCAGCGCCTTCAACTCCTGCAAGCTGAAACCGGCGCGCTGAGCGCCCTGGATCAATTGCAGCGTCTGCAACGTCTGCATGGGATAACGGCGATAGCCATTACCTTGTCGCTCGACCTGGATCAGCCCCTGGGCTTCGTAAAAACGAATCTTCGAGGCTGCCAAGCCGCTGCGTTCCGCCAGTTCACCAATATTCATCGCCAACTCCATTGACCTTAAAGTGACCTTTAAGCTTAGCCTGAGCGCTCCCAATGTGAGGAGTCAAGCATGTCGCCCTTTGAAGCGTTGCAATTGCCCAACGGCCAGCTCATCAGTAACCGCATCGCCAAGGCGGCGATGGAAGAGAACATGGCGGATGCGAACCAGGCGCCTTCCGAGGCCCTGATGCGCTTGTATCAAGCCTGGGCCGACGGCGAGCCCGGCCTGATCCTGACCGGCAACGTGATGATTGATCGCCGTGCCATGACCGGCCCCGGCGGCGTGGTGCTGGAAGACGAACGTCACCTGGACAAGTTTCGCCAATGGGCCGCGATTGGCCGGGCCAAGGGCGCGCAGTTCTGGGTGCAGCTCAACCACCCGGGCCGTCAGACCATGGCCAACCTCGGCCAGCAGGCCCTGGCACCTTCGGCGGTGGCCCTCGATCTCGGCGGCTTTTCGAAGATGTTCGCCCAACCCAAAGCCATGACCGAGGACGATATCCAGGACGTCATCACGCGCTTCGCCACCAGCGCGCGTCTCGCCGAAAAGGCCGGCTTCAGCGGCGCGCAGATTCACGCGGCCCACGGCTACCTGCTCAGCCAGTTTCTCTCGCCCTTGAGCAACCAGCGCACAGACCGCTGGGGCGGCAGCGTGGAGAACCGCGCTCGGCTGTTGCTGGAAGTGATCAAGGCCGTGCGCGCCGCCGTGAGCGCGGATTTCTGCGTGGCGGTGAAACTCAATTCCGCCGACTTCCAGCGCGGTGGCTTTGACGCCGCCGACGCCCACGCCGTGGTCGAGCTGCTCAACCCGCTGGCCATCGACCTGCTGGAACTGTCCGGCGGCAGCTACGAAGCCCCGGCCATGCAAGGCGAGGCTCGCGACGGACGCACCCTGGCCCGCGAAGCCTATTTCATCGAGATGGCCAGCGACCTGGCGAAAGTCGCCAACATGCCGGTGATGGTCACCGGCGGCATCCGGCGCTTGCCGATCGTGCAGCAAGTCCTGGACAGCGGCATCGCCATGGCCGGGATCGCCACCGCGCTGACCCTGGAGCCGCACCTGATCAAGCAATGGCGCGCCGGCCGCGATCTCAACCCGCAACTGCCGCCGATCCGCTGGAAGCGTAAACCCCTGGCCAGCCTGGCGAGCATGGCGGTGGTGCGTTATCAGCTTCGCCGCCTGAGCCGTGGCCGCCAGCCGAAACCCGGGGTGACGCCGCTGCTGGCGTTGATAAAAGACCAACTGTTTATCGCCCGCCGCACTCGGCAATATCGCGCCGCGATGACCAATTCTTCACATTGAGCGGGGAGCATTCAGCGCCATGGAACTGTCCTTAACTGATCAGCAGCTTTTTACCCTCACTGACGATTGGAGTTCTTCATGGCGAAAATCACCCTGGCCCAGCAATTGGCGACCACCCTTGAACAGGCGGGCATCAAGCGCATCTGGGGCCTGACCGGCGACAGCCTCAACGGCCTGACCGACTCCCTGCGCACCATGGACAGCATCGAGTGGATGCATGTGCGCCACGAAGAAGTGGCCGCGTTTGCCGCCGGTGCCGAAGCCGCCGCCACCGGCGAGCTGACCGTATGCGCCGGCAGCTGCGGCCCCGGCAACCTGCACTTGATCAATGGCCTGTTCGATTGCCATCGCAACCACGTGCCGGTGCTGGCCATTGCCGCACAGATCCCCTCCTCCGAGATCGGCCTGAACTACTTCCAGGAAACCCATCCCCAGGAGCTGTTCAAGGAGTGCAGCCACTTTATCGAGCTGGTGACCAACCCCGAGCAGATGCCTCACGTGCTGCACCGTGCCATGCGCTCGGCGATCCTCAACCGCGGCGTAGCGGTGGTGGTGATTCCAGGGGATGTGTCACTGTTGGAAGTAGAAGATAAATTCAAACCGTGGCCGGCCCTGCTGGCACCGCGCACGTTGCCGGCGGAACAGGACCTGCAACGCCTCACCGACATCCTCGAACACAGCGGCAAAGTCACCCTGCTGTGTGGCAGCGGCTGTGCCGGCGCCCACGATGAGGTGGTGGCCCTGGCCGACGCCCTCGGCGCGCCCGTGGTGCATGCCCTGCGCGGCAAGGAACATGTGGAGTGGGACAACCCGTTCGACGTCGGCATGACCGGCCTGATCGGCTTCAGCTCCGGCTACCACGCCATGCTCAACTGCGACACGCTGATCATGCTCGGCACCGACTTCCCGTATCGCCAGTTCTACCCGACCGACGCAAAAATTATCCAGGTCGACCGCAACCCACAGGCACTGGGCCGGCGTGCCACGCTGGACCTGGGCATTGCAGCTGACGTCAGCGAGACCATCCAGGCGCTGCTGCCGCGCCTGACCCGCAAGACGGACCGCAGCTTCCTCGAAACCTCGCTCAAGCATTATGAAAAAGCCCGCCAAGGGCTGGATGACCTGGCGGAACCGTCAAAGGCCGGCAGGCCAATTCACCCGCAGTATGTCGCGCGCCTGCTCAGCGAACTGGCGGACGACGACGCAATCTTCACCGCCGACGTGGGCTCGCCGACAGTCTGGGCGGCGCGTTACTTGAAAATGAACGGCAAGCGCCGGTTGATCGGCTCGTTCAACCATGGCTCGATGGCCAACGCCATGCCCCAGGCCATCGGTGCGCAAGCCGCGTTTCCCGGGCGCCAAGTGATTTCGATGTCCGGCGACGGTGGGTTCACCATGCTGATGGGTGATTTCATCAGCCTGGCGCAGCTGAACCTGCCGGTGAAGCTGGTGGTGTTCAACAACTCTTCTTTGGGCTTCGTCGCCATGGAGATGAAAGCGGCGGGCTACCTGGATACCGGCACCGAGCTGAAAAACCCGGACTTTGCCGCCATGTCCAACGCCATGGGCATCCTCGGTATTCGCGTAGAGCAGTCCGAAGACCTGGAACCGGCCCTGCGCCGCGCACTGGCCCACGACGGCCCGGTGCTGGTGGACGTGGTCACCGCCACCCAGGAACTGGTGATGCCGCCGAGCATCAAGCTGGAGCAGGCCAAGGGCTTCAGCCTGTACATGCTCAAGGCGGTGATGAGCGGACGCGGTGATGAGGTGATCGAGTTGGCGAAAACCAACTGGCTGCGTTAATAGCGCCGTAGTGGCCGACCACGCGGCCTGACCGCAGACAAAAAAGACCCCGCTTAAATAGCGGGGTCTTTTTTCGCACGGCTGATCAGCCGTGCTGTTTTTCCACCCACTTGCCATAGGCGTCGATAAACGCCTGCAAAAACGGCTTGGTCTTTTCCGAGACCTTGCCCGACTCATCGAACACGCTGCCCGCACCGCCCAGATAGGCTTCCGGCTGCTGCATGCACGGCACATCGAGGAACACAAGCGACTGGCGCAAATGGTGATTGGCCCCAAAACCGCCGATGGCGCCGGGAGACACACTGATCACCGCACCCGGCTTGCCGCTGAAGACACTTTGGCCATAAGGACGTGAACCAACGTCAATCGCATTCTTCAATACACCCGGCACGGAGCGGTTGTATTCGGGGGTCACAAACAGCACCGCGTCGGATGAACGCACGTGTTGACGGAAAGTACTGTAGGCTGCCGGCGGTGCAGCACCGTCGATGTCCTCGTTGTAGAGCGGCAAATCACCAATTTCGACAATGTTCAACTTGAGGTTGGCGGGCGCCAACTCGGCCAGTGCCAGGGCGACCTTGCGGTTGATCGACTCTTTTCTCAAGCTGCCGACCAGTACGGCAATCGTGTAGACCTTGCTCATTGGGGTTTCCCGATTTCTGACTTAAGGAGTTTGTAGTTATAGAGCCTGCGCGACGCTATCACCAGCGCGTTTTTGCAATCCCCAGGGACGTTTACACCGCAGATGGATTTGTAAGTAATGTCTGAAAAAGTCAACGAATAGTATTTTTTTTCAATAGGTAAACTACCCCGCTCTCCTACGGTCTACAGAACCGCAAATCGAGTGTTTATCTCCAGAGGTTCTAAACAGATGGCAGCAGTACTTGTCGGACAGTTCCATGCCAGAGACGCGGAAGGTCGCGTTTATTCGGTGCATGAGTTCCAGGAATCCAACCCGCCCCTCGACGGCCTGGCTGGCTCGGCGCCCACCACCACCTACAAGCTGGCCATTGGCGACCGCGTAGAAAAACTGGATGGCGATGAGTTCAGGCTGATTCAGTCGGGCACTATCATCACCCGCGAATCCGCCACGATCCACGCTTCATAAGACTTTATTCCCCATAGGCGATATCAACATTATCGCCGACGCCTCCCAGTGTCCGGTCCTTGCCGAACGAGAACAGATCAAAGTTGGTTTTGGCCTGGCTGGGAGGATAGTGGTACTGATAGGCCACGCCCCAAGGGTCCGTCAGCATGTCCTGATCCTTGAGATAGGGTCCCCGCCACTTCCCTTCTCCCGCTGGCTGAACCGTCAACACCGCCAGACCCTCCTCGTCGGTAGGATAACGCCCTACATCTTGATGAAAACGCTCGACTGCCTTGCCCAGCTCTTTCAACTGGACCTTGGCCGTGGCGATTTCCGACTGAGTCACGTCGCCGAAGATCCGCGGCCCCACCGCAACCGCCAACACACCGACCACCAGCACCACCACCAGCAGGTCCCACAACGAAAACCCGCGCGTGTCTGTTTTACCGAGCATCGATAAGGCTCCCCCGTGGATCCTCTGGTTGATACGCCCTTTGTATGACCTGCTGGTTGCAGGCGCCAAGGGACTTGATCGTGCAAGTCTAGTTGGGGCGCTGCCGTGGCGGGTCTTTTTTCCACGCCCGGGCCTGAGCCATTGAATCCACGTCGCGCTGAACATAGACTCCGGCCATGCGTTTACGTCATATCGAAGTCATTCAAGCGATTTTACAGACCGGACACCTCGGCACCGCCGCCGAATGGTTGCAACTGCCCGTGGCCGATGTGGACGCAACCCTCAAGGATGCCGAGCTGCAGTTGGGCTTCATGCTGTTCGCCAGTGTGCGCGGACGCTTGCAGGCCACCCGGGAAACCCTTGAGCTGCAGGCCGAAATCGCCCACCTCTATGCAGCCCTTGAGCCGGTGCAACGCCTGGCCAGCAGCCTGAAGCACCACCATGCCCCGCCCTTGCGCGCACTGTGCACCCCGCCGCTGGCCAATCAACTGCTGCCCCAGGCGATCGCCGTGCTGCGCCGACGTTTCCAAGACACGCCGTGCAACCTCTCCAGCCATTCCACCCGGGATATCGTCAAAAGCCTGCTGCTGCACGAAGCCGACCTCGGCCTGAGCCTGCACGACCCGGACCATCCGCAAATCCACAGCCAACCGCTGGCCCACGGCAAGTTGCAATTGCTCGCGCCCCATGGCTGGCTGAAGCCTCGGCAGAAGTACATTGCGCTACAGGAACTGGCCGGGCAGTCGATGATCGGCCTTGAAGGCCAGGACCCGCTGAGCCGCCTGCTGGACAGCAAGCTGCAAGCCCTGCGCCCGCTGCCGGTGGTGCAAACGCGGGTGCAGACGTACCAGATGATGCGCAGCATGGTAGAAGCCGGGGAAGGCCTGGCGATTGTCGACCCGTTCACCGCCAGCGGCGCACGGGAAGCCGGGCTGGATGCGTGCCCGTTGTCACCGCCGATTGTGGTGACCTTGTATGCGTTGACCCTGAAGGGCAGCGAGCCATCGCCCGCCTTGAATGCGCTGCTGGAGATTGTCACCGAGAAGGCTGAAAACCTGCTGACAAGCACATTGCCGTGAATGTGGGAGTTGTCGGGCCTTGGCGAGGCTGCGAAGGCGGCGGCACAGTCGATAAAGACGTTGCCTGACACACCGCTATCGCGGCCTCGCTGGGGCTCGACAGCTCCCACAAGTTTCGGGAGGGGGCCGGCGGTTGTGTGTTTGATCGCAAGCACTCGGCTTGCGCAAATCGAATGTGGGAGCTGTCGAGCTTCAGCGAGGCTGCGAAGACGGCGGCACTGTCGATAAAGAGGTTGCCTGACACACCGCTATCGCGGCCTCGCTGGGGCTCGACGGCTCCCACAGGGGGTCGGGGGAAGTCTGGGAGTTGTGTGCTCGGTCGCAAGTACTTGAATTGCGCAAATCGAGTGTGGGAACTGTCGAGCTTTAGCGAGGCTGCGAAGACGGCGGCACTGTCGATAAAGAGGTTGCCTGATCTACCGCTATCACGGCCTCGCTGGGGCTCGACGGCTCCCACAGGGGATCGGGGGAAGTCTGGGAGCTGTGTGTTCGGTCGCAAGTACTTGAGTTGCGCAAATCGAATGTGGGAGCTGTCGAGCTTCAGCGAGGCTGCGAAGGCGGCGGCACAGTCGATAAAGAGGTTGCCTGACACACCGCCATCGCGGCCTCGCTGGGGCTCGACGGCTCCTACAGTTGATCGGTGCAGCTCAGACTGCTTCCAATTCTGTCTTGAACAACCGATACCAGAAAATCGCCACTTCGCGCGTCTGCGGATCAATCCCGCGATAGCGCAGGTGGTCGATCCCGCCCATCACATACCCGCAGCGCTCATACAGCCGGCAGGCACCGAGGTTGTTGTTCTGGGTCTCCAGCATCATCCCCGGCAGGTTCTTCTTGCGGCTCCAGAACTGCGCCACGTCCAGCAATGCCTTGGCCACCCCGTGGCGCCGCGCGGGCAAGACCACCGCCAGCTCATCCACATGGGCAAAGCCGTTCCAGTTGGTGCTGACCACGATATGCCCCACGGGCCGGTCATCGAGGTAGGCCATGAACACCGCACTGTCGGCCGCGTCACGGAAGCTGGCGAATTCCTCGGGATCGATGCCGTAGCATTTGCGGTATGGCACGATACGCTCCACCGCCCACTGGTCGACGCGCTTGCCCATTTCCGGCTTGCCGTAGGCGTTGACTTCAAAGCTGAAGTCGTTCCCCCACACGTAGGCGTCAAATCCTTCGTCAGCCACCCGGACACTGAGGCCCGGGTACTTCGGGTTCATTACAGCTTGCATAAACATCCTTAACCCTTGATGCAGTCGACGGTGTAACAACGACCACTGCCGTCATCTTCGTGTTGCAGTCCATGAACATCGGCAACAAAGCCGGGGAAACTGCTATCGAACGTCCTGGCAAACGCCAGGTAATCAATGATCGAGCGAGTCGATTCGGTAAAGCGCTCACCCGGCATTATCAACGGAATGCCCGGCGGGTAAGGCACCAGCATGACCGCTGCGACCCGACCTGGCAAAGCGTCGATGGACACCGCCTCGACTTCGCCCTTGACCAACAGGTCGTAGGCGTCGGCCGGTTTCATCGCGATTTCCGGCAGTACCGTGTACATCCGCTTCAGGTGCTTGGCCGTGGCATTGCTGCGGTAACAGCTGTGCAACTGGTCGCACAGATCCTTCAAACCCAATCCCTGATACCGCGCCGGGCCCTGCTGAAACACCGATGGCAAACACACAGCAAGGCTCACGTTGGCGTCATAACTGCGCTTGAATTCCAGCAGTTCGGTGAGCAGGGTACTCCACTTGCCTTTGGTGATGCCCATGGAAAACAGCACGAGGAACGAATACAGCCCGGTCTTTTCCACCACCAGCCCACGTTCCCAGAGGAATTTACTGACCACCGCAGCGGGAATTCCGCACTCGCTCAAAGCCCCGCCGGCATTCAGGCCAGGCATCACCAGGGTGACTTTTATCGGGTCCAGCAGCACGTAGTCTTCGGCGATATCGCCAAAGCCATGCCAGTCGGCCTGGGGTTGCAGCAGCCAGTCTGCGGTCACCACCCGGTCAATGCCCGCCACCAGCGGCGGCTGCCAGATGGAAAACCACCAGTCTTCAGCGGCGATGTGCTGGCGCAGGTTGGCCAGGGCACGTCGGAAGCTCAGGGCTTCGTCAAACATCTCCTGCAGCAAGGAACGCCCCGCCGGCCCTTCCATCATTGCGGACGCCACATCCAGGGAGGCGATGATGCTGTACTGCGGCGAGGTGGAAATATGCATCATGAACGCTTCGTTGAAGCGGTCGCGGTCCAGCTTGCGCACGCCGCCATCCTGCACATGGATCATCGACGCCTGGCTGAACGCCGCCAGCAGCTTGTGGGTGGAGTGCGTGGTGAACACCAGCGGGCTGTCGGCCGTGCGCGAGGTGCCCATGCCGTAGCGCCCGGCAAAGAACTCATGAAAAGCCGCGTAGGCGTACCAGGCTTCGTCGAAGTGCAGCACCTCGACGCTGTTGCCCAGTTGCTGCTTGATCAGCTCGGCGTTGTAGCACAGGCCGTCATAGGTGGAGTTGGTGACCACCGCCAGCTTGACCCTGGCCGGTCGGCCTCGGGTCAGCGGGCTGGCGTCGATCTTGGCGCGGATCGACTCGGGGCTGAACTCGCTCAGGGGAATCGGCCCGATGATCCCCAGTTCATTGCGCTCCGGGCACAGGTACAGCGGGATGGCGCCGGTCATGATGATCGAATGCAACACCGACTTGTGACAGTTGCGGTCCACCAGCACCAGGTCATCCCGGCCCACCATCGAGTGCCAGACGATCTTGTTGGCGGTGGAGGTGCCATTGATCACGAAGTAGGTGTGATCGGCACCGAAGTTGCGCGCTGCCCGCGCCTCGGCTTCGGCCAACGGGCCGGTGTGGTCCAGCAGCGAGCCGAGCTCCGGCACCGACACCGACAAGTCCGAACGCAGGGTATTTTCCCCGAAGAACTGATGAAACGCCTGCCCCACCGGGCTTTTGCGATAGGCCACGCCGCCGCCATGACCGGGGGTGTGCCAGGAATAATTGGAATCCGCCGTGTGCTGCACCAGGGCCTTGAAGAATGGCGGCAACAGGCCATCCAGGTAGGCGCGGGCCGCACGGGCCACTTGCCGGGCAAGAAACGGCACGGTGTCTTCAAACAGATAAAGAATGCCCCGCAACTGGTTCAGCTCGCTCATGGCATCGGCTGGGGCGTTTTCCAGGGTGACCTGCTCACCGAGGGCGAAGATCGGCAGGTTTGGCGCCCGCACCCGCGCCAGGCGGATCAGCTCCACCATGTTTTGCATCAGATGGGTATTTTCCCCGGCGCCCTCGGCGGCAATCAGCATGCAGGCCAGGCCGTGATGGGTCGAAGCCACCAGGCGACCCTCGGCGTAGTCCACCGCCGAAAAGATACTGAAGCCCTCCTGCTCAAGCTCCCGGGCGATGCCCCGGACGCGGTCGCCGGCAACGGTGTCGGCCTTGATGTCGCGGTGTACGATCAGAACCGGGAACTTCAGGTCTTTGTACATGAGCGCTTGGCGTCCTGAGGGCTATGCCTTCAGGGTAGAAGCTCGGGGCCGATGTGGCGAATGAAGATGTTCAACCGGTGTTCATAAAGCGCCGTCGATGACCTCGCGCAACACCAGCGCCGCTTGCACCGCTTGCTGGCGAGTCGCCAGGTTGGTGAAGCCCATCAACAGACCTTGCTGACCACCGGGCTCGATACTCCAGCCCGACACGGCCTGTATCCCCAGCCCGGCACGTGCGGCGGCCGCAGCGACGGCCTGATCGCAGACATCCACCCGCAGCCGCGCCAGCAGGTTGATCCCGCCGGACTGCTCATCCACCTGCAAAAGCGCCCCGCAATGACTGGCCAGTGCCTCCACCAGAAAGCCGCGCCGCGCGGTGTAGAGCTGGCGCATTTTTTTCAGGTGGCGGGTGAAATGGCCCTGGTCGAGAAAGTCCGCCGTGGTGGCTTGCAACAATTCGGCGCTGCGGTTTTGCAGCACGCCGGCGCTGGCCTCAAAGGCCGGGAGCAGCGCCCGAGGCACCACCAGATAACCCAAGCGCAGCCCCGGGAAGAGCATCTTGCTGAAACTGCCGGAGTAGATCACCCGGTCGGCCGTGTCCTGGCTCTTGAGCGCGGCCAGGGGCTGGCCCTTGTAGCGAAACTCACTGTCGTAGTCGTCTTCCACCACCCAGCCGCCGTGGGCCTGTGCCCAATCGAGCAAGCGATGGCGCCGCGCAGTACCGAGGGCGACCCCCAGCGGGCTCTGGTGGGCCGGGGTGACAATCGCCAGCCGGGCGCCGGGCGCACGCCGTACGCCCTCCTCCACATCAAGCCCGTCGTGGTCCACCGGCACCGGGACCAACTGCACCCCCAAGTGCAGCAGCAGTTGCCGCGCATGCAGGTAGCCCGGGTCTTCGAACCAGCATGGCTGGCCGGCCATCTGCAGCGCATCACACACCAGCGCGAGGCACGCCGAGTAACCGGCACACACGAACACCTGCTCCGGCGAACACTCCACGCCCCGGTACAGCGCCAGGTATTGCGCGATCGCCACACGCAGCGAGCGGGCGCCACGCACATCGCCCATGGCCAGGCTGTTCACATCGACTCGGCGCACTTGCCGGGTGACCAGCCGCGCCCACAGCTTGCGCGGAAAGCTGTCGAGCGCCGGCAAGCCCAACTGCAATAAGCGCGGGGCCGACGCCGGCGCCACGGGTTCGGGTTCAACCGGCAACGACTTGATCGAGCGCTGCGGCAACGCCTCGGCCACCACTGTTCCCGCCTGGCCCCGCGCCAGGAAGAACCCTTCGCTCACCAGCAACTGGTAGGCCGTCTCCACTGTGCCCCGGGCCACCTTCAGTTCCTGGGCCAGGCTGCGCACCGACGGCACCCGCTCACCGGGGCGCAGTTGGCCCTGGTCGATGGCCTGGCGAAAGCGCCGGTAGATCTCCTGGTATTTGGGCAGTGACGACATGGTTATCCGGCTCACAGTGAATCAGCCCTGAAGTCTGATCTTGTCCCAACCCGCTTGTCCATTCTTGGCCCTATTGAGCCGGCGACCCGGCCGCCACACTGACGGCATCACTTCACGAAACAAGGAGCACCCCATGCAACACCGTCTCGACTACGCCCTGGCGGCGCCCGTCGGCTACAAGGCCCTTGGCTCGGTGCACAGCTACATCCACGGCTGCGGCCTGGAGAAGGAATTGATTGACCTGGTGTACCTGCGGGTCTCGCAACTCAACGGCTGCGCCTACTGCCTGGACTCACATTCGCGCGACCTGCTCAAACAGGGCGTGAGCCTGGAAAAGCTGATGCTGCTGGCCGCCTGGCGCGAAGCGTTGCCGTTGTTCAGCCCGCGTGAACGCGCCGCGTTAGCTTGGGCCGAGTCGGTCACCCAGGTCGCACACACCGAGGTGCCGGACGAACACTATGCCGAGGCCAAGGCCCTCTTCGATGACAGGGAAATTGCCGACCTGACCCTGGCTATCGCCCTGATGAACGCCCTGAACCGCGTCGCCATCAGCTTTCGCAAAGTCCCTGCCGCCGTAAAAGCGCACATGGAGCACGGCAACCATGAATGACTCTGTTGAGTTTGTGCACATCGAAAGCGACGCCGACTGCCTGGCCTGCTTTGCCGTTATGCAGCAACTGCGGCCAAAGCTCGAAGACCCGCACGCCTTCGTCCAGCAGATCCAGCGCCAGCGCGAAACCGGCTACCGCCTGCTGGCCGCCCGGGAAAACGGCCAGGTGCTGGGCCTGGCCGGTTATCGCCTGACGGAAAACCTGCTGTATGGCCGCTTTATCTACGTCGATGACCTGGTGGTGGACGCCTCCCTGCAACGCCGACGCCTGGGTGCGCACCTGCTGGACGAGGTACGCCAGCACACCCGCCGCCTGGGCTATCGCTACCTGGTGCTGGACACCGGCATGCACATGGCCCTGGCCCAACGCTTCTATTTTCGCCAGGGCCTGCTGCCACTGGGGATGCACTTTTCACAGGACCTCGACCAATGACCCGCGCCCTGCTACTGAGCTTCAGCCCCCACGGCAAGGCCGCCCAGACCTTCCGCCTGGCCCGCGCCCTGCTCCGCGAACAGGCACCCGAGGCCGAAGTGGTCGAACGCGACTACGGCGGCCAGGGCTTGCCGGCGCTGACCCGGGAATACGCCAACGCCCTGACCACGCCCGGCGGCCTGAGCGGCCCGGCAACCGAGCGCTCCGAGCAACTGATTGTCGAGCTGGAAGCCTGTGACCTGTTGATCATCTGCACCCCCGTGCACAATTTCACGGTGCCGGCGGCCCTCAAGTGCTGGATCGACCATGTGGTGCGCATCCACCGCAGTTTCACGGTGAATCCGCAGTTTGAGAAAGTCGGCTTGCTCAAGGACCGGCGCACCTTTGTACTGGTCAGCTCCGGCAGTTCGCGAAAAAACCGCGAGCCCGACTTCCTCACGCCCTACCTGCAGGCGATCCTTGGAACCGTGGGCATTCACGCGGTGGATTTCGTCTATCTGGGGGCCATGGTGCGTGGCGCAGCCGCCGTGCAGCGCAGCCTGGAACAGGCCCACACGCAGTTGGCCGAGGCATTTGACCGGCAAGCGGGCGCCCGGGCGGCAATCAGCGCTGGCGCGTAAAATTAATGGCGCTAGAATCAGCGCCATTTCTACGCCCGCCTCCCTGATACGAGCCACCCATGAGCTTTGATTTCGACACGATCCACTCCCGCCTCGGCACCGGCAGCACCAAGTGGAGTCGTTACCCGCAAGACGTTCTGCCGATGTGGATTGCCGACATGGACATCGCCGCACCACCGGCTGTGCTTCAGGCGCTGCACCAGCGCCTCGGTCAACAGATCCTCGGCTACAGCGTGGCCTGCGATGGCGTGCGCGAGGCGATCGTCGCCGATCTGTGGGCCAAGTACGCCTGGCGCGTACAGCCGGATGAGTTGCTGTTCCTGCCGGGGGTCGAGCCTGGTTTCAACATGGCGCTGCACGCATTTGTGCAGCCCGGCCAACCGGTGGTGTTGCAAACCCCCAACTATCGCCCGATCCGCCTGGCGCCCGGCCACTGGAACCTGCCGAAGATCGAAGTGCCATTTGAGCTGAGCGCCGAAGGCGAGTATCTCACGCCGTTGCCGGCAATGCGTGAAGCCCTCACCGGCGCCGGGGCGCTGCTGTTGAGCAACCCGCACAACCCGATGGGCAAGGTCTTCCCCCGTGAGGAACTGCTGGCCGTGGCCAGCGCCTGCCTGGACCAGGGTGCGCTGATCGTCTCCGATGAAATCCACGCCGAGCTGTGCTTTGACGGCCGCCGGCATATTCCCACCGCCAGCCTCAGCCCCGAGATTGCCCAGCGCACCATCACCCTGATGTCGGCGAGCAAGGCGTATAACGTCGCCGGGTTGAAGACCTGCTTCGCGGTGATCCAGAATCCCGAGATCCGCGAGCGCTTCAACCAAGCCCGCTGCGGCATGGTCGACAGCGTCAGCCCCCTGGGCCTGGAAGCCACGCGTGCGGCCTACAGCGACTGCGGCGACTGGCTGCAGGCGCTGGTGGCCTACCTGCAAGCCAACCGCGATTACCTGCTGAACGCCGTGCAAACCCGCCTGCCCGGCGTGGTCATGCATGCGCCTCAAGGCACCTACCTGGCCTGGCTGGATTGCAGCGCCCTGGGCCTGGACGACCCGCAACGGTTCTTCCTCGAACAGGCCAGGGTCGGCTTGAGCGCCGGGATTGAATTCGGCGATGACAGCCAGCAATTCGTGCGCCTGAACTTCGGCTGCCCACGGGCCATGCTGGAAGAAGGCATCGCCCGCCTGGAACGCAGCCTGCGTCACCGTTAAGGCGCAATTCACAACTTTTCGCAACGACCGCCGAACCCCTGCTGTTACTGTTTTTGCCGATTCGTCCCACCGGTAACAGCAGGAGTTCCATGGCATGACGACCCAGCCGCTCAACCGCTCGACCGACCCCAAAGCCCTTCCTCTCACACCGCCCAAGTCCGGCGCGGCGTTCCACGTGCTGCTCAAGAACAGCGCCAACAACAAGAAGGTGGAGGCCGGCGACAAAACCGCGCAAGGGCTCGCTGCCAGCAAGGAACAAGGCTATGAACTGGCCGCCAAGGACGCCGCACCGCCCACCACCCTGGGGGACTACAAGGCCATCGGCCCCGCGGACGAAGTCGGCCCCGGCCTGATCCGCTATGAAACCCAGGATGGCAAGAAAGTCATCGTCAGCGAAAAAGACAGCCCCGAGCTGTTCAAGCAAGTCAGCGCCGACTTCAAGGCACTCTCCGGCGTCAACGCCAGCGAAGCCGCCGGCTACCAGCGCCTGGGCGGCGACGCCACGGCCCCGGAAAAGCTCGGTGATTACAAATCCCTCGGCCCGCCCGACGAAACCGGCCCCGGCGTGATTCGCTACGAGACCCAGGACGGCAACAAGTTCGTCATCAGCCAGCGCGACAACCCGGAGGCCTTCCAGAAAGCCAAGGAAGCCTATGAAAGCTTCACCGGCCTGGGCAGCAGCGAAGACGCCGGCTATAAGCGCGCCAGCGACAACGAAGTGTGGCCGCCCTACGCCGGCACCGCCGTCGGCCCCAAGGATGAAGTCGGCCCCGGCCTGATCCGCTTTGAAAGCAACGGTCAGAAAATGGTCGTGGCCCGCGACGACAATCCCAAGCTGTTCGACTACCTGGCAGGCCTGCACGAGGTCTACACCAACCCCGACAAAAAGGCCGCCGTAGAGTCCGCGCTCAACGACGGCTCGACCCTGGCAGACGCCAATACCAAGGCGCCGGAGCTGAACGACTACAAGGGCTTCGGCTGGATCGAAGGCCAGCAAGGCAATGTGCTGACCTATGAAACCCACGACGGCACCAAGGTCGTCGTATCGGCCGACGTCAGCCCGGAACTGTTCAAGAGCGTGGCCACCGCCCAGGACACCTGGAGCAAGATCCACTCCAGTGAAGACGCCGGCTACAAGCTGGCCGGGCCGAATGACTTCCTGAAGAACACCGAGATCACCTTCGGTTCTCCCGACGAGCTGGGGGACGGCCTGATCCGCTATGAAACGAGCGAAGGCAAGGTCATCGTCTCCAAGGAGCTCAGCCCGCAGCTCTACGACGAAGTGGTGGCGAAATGGGAAGCCTGGAGCGCCGGCACCGTCGACGAGACCCGCGCCAAGTACAACCTGCCGAGCAACAATGAGCTCGACGTGCTCAACCTCGACACCGGCGTGCATGCCGACAAGGACGACGACAAGTCGCCGACCCAGAGCGTCAGCGAACTGGCCACCACCGAACTGATCGACACCTACCGCGCCGGCGTCAAGGACGGCTCGATTCCCAAGGACGACCCACGGGCCAAACTGGTCCGCGCCCTGGAAGCCCAGGCCGCCTACCAGAACGGCCATGGCATCACCGGCTACGAAGAATCCAAGCGCCCGTTCAACACCACCTGGCGCGAGTTCGATGACAAGCAGACCGAGCTCACCTCCGCCGACATGCACGACATCATCGACGGCAAGGCAGTGCAGGAGCAGATCGGCGAGTTGTTCAAGGACCCGACGGTGCAGGCCGACTACAAGACCAAGATGGACGACGCCATCAGTCACCTGCCCAACAAGGACGAGATCAAGCAGAAGCTTCTCGACCTGACCAGCAACCCCGACTATGTGCTGTACCTCAAGGACCTGCAAAAACAGGGCAAGAGCCACGAAGCCCAGCAAGACCTGAGCAACACCCTGACCTCGCTGTCGCTGTTCGACCCGGAAGCCGCCACCAAGGCCGCGCAGAATATCCAGGCCGATGGCCTCACCACCGACCTCAACGAGATTCTCTCGGACCCGAGCAAGATCTCCGACGACAACAAGGAACTGGCCACCAAGGACCTGTTCGGCCTGCTCAAGGGCGTGCTCAAGGGCAACCTGCTGGACCTGCCGCGCCGCAGCCAGGAAGTGCTGGAGAAATTCCTCAACGAAGGCCTGGAGGGCAAGGAGAAATCCTCGGCCGTGACCAAGGCCCTGGAAGAGCTCGGCGACGTCTACAAGAACAGCGGCACCATCAGCGAAGCCGACGTGAAAACCGCCCTGAGCAAACCGTATATCCCGGTGGCGGATCGCGGCATGCTCGGCGAAGTGTTCAACACCCTCAACAGCAAAGGCATCCTCGGTTCGATGGGCGCCGGCGTCAGCCTGTTCTCGGGGATTTACCAACTGGTGGGCAAAGGCGGCAAGCTCGGTGAAACCCCGGCCCAACGCATGACCATCGCCAAGGACTTCCTGAGTTTTGCCGGCGGCGCCAGCCACTTCGTCAAGCTCGGTGACAAGATCGGCGAAGCCCTGGGCAAGGGCGGCCTGGTGGACTTCCTCGGCCTGGACAAGACCCTGCCGGAAATCTGGGGCAAGGAAGGGGCGGCCGGCAAAGTCATCGACTTCAGCAAGCCCACCGAGATCGACTCAAAGGTCAGCAAGGAAATCGCTGCGGCCCTGGACGCGGTTCCCGACAGCCAGTACGACGGCGTGGCCAAGCTGTTTGGCGAGGGCGACAAGGCGGTAACCGAAGCTACCGAAGGCCTCGCCACTCACCTGGATGACGGCCTCAAGGCAGCCGGTGCGGCCAAGCTTGGCGCCTCCCAATCGGCGAAGATCGCCGGTTCCGTGATCAAGGTGTTGGGCCCGGCGACGGACATTGCCGGTGGTTTTGCCGACATTGTGCTCGGCGCCCTGGCGATCAAAAGCGGCGTGGACAGCAAAGACCCGTTGGCTCAGGCCGCAGGTGGCTTGCAAGTGGCGGGCGGTGCGTTCGGCGCGTCGGCCGGGGTATTGGGTGCGGCGGCGCTGTTTGGCGCAGGCACGGCGGCGGCGCTGACCGGGCCGCTGTTCCTGGTGGGCGTGGTGTTGGCGGTGGTAGGCGGGATCATCGGTTACTTCGTCGACCACAATAAAAAACAGAAGGCCACCGAGAAGGAAAACGACTGGTACCGCGACCTGGCCGGCGACGGTTTGTTGCAGGACAACTGGGCGGACAAGGTCGAATACGCCCACTACGAGATCCACCACTACCACGGCCGCGACACGCCGACCGATGACAGCCTGTTCCGCTTCCAGCAATCGGAGTGGGAGCATTTCGACTCCACACCACAAAGCGGCGGCTCGTCGAGCAACCGGCTGGATGGGGATTTGCACAAGGACTACAAGGACCCGAGTGAAACGCCCAAGGCACTGCCGGATGCGTCGGATGAGAAGCCTGGGTCCCGGCCATCGGGAGGCGGGCCTCGACTCAACTAACCCTCCAACGGCTGTATGCAAAACAAAATGTGGGAGCGGGCTTGCTCGCGAAAGCGCTGGATCAGTCATTGTAGATGTCGACTGTCACACCGCCTTCGCGAGCAAGCCCGCTCCCACATTTGGATTGGGTTCACCACTGGGCTCGGGTTTACAGCTTGGCGATCGACACTTCAGTCGACTTCACAAAGGCAATCACTTCACTGCCCACCTTCAATTCCAGGTCACGCACCGAGCGTGTGGTAATCACCGACGTCACGATCCCCGACGCGGTTTGCACGTCGATCTCGGACACCACTTCGCCGATCAGGATTTCCTTGATCACGCCTTTGAACTGGTTGCGCACGTTGATCGCTTTAATGGTCATGTCGGCTTTCCTTTGGTCTGTTGGGTCAATCCGCACGAATGCGCAGGCACTCAAAGTGCCCTATTCGTGAAACCAACAAAAGGAATATATAACTCTTTATTTATTCCATAAAAACATATGCAAGCTGTTGCACAGCCAACAGTGATTCAACAAAGTGCCCGCCTCCCCACTCCCAACCACCTCCCCAAGTAGCAGCTGTCGAGCCCAAGCGAGACTGCGTCAGCGGTCTGTCTGACACACCGCGAACGCAGCCTCGCTTGGGCTCGACAGCTGCTACGCCAGGGTGTTGCCCTGCCCTGCAAAGACGCTGGCACAGAGACTGCATATTCCTATAACGCATGATGGAACATGCCATATGAATTTTCTGAATATAAGAAAGCCTTCTCTTTTCCCGCCTTGCCCGGAGCTGTTCCATGAAACCCTTCTTCAATACCCTGTTGGGCGCCTGCGCCCTCGCCTTCAGCCTGCAACCCCTGGCCCATGCAGCGGAAACCGACCCTGCGCAAGTCAACCTGGACTACGCCTACTACTCCCCGGTGAGCCTGGTGCTCAAGCACTTCGGCTGGCTTGAAGAAGCGCTGCCGCAAACCAAGGTCGGCTGGGTGTTGAGCCAGGGCAGCAACCGTTCCCTGGAATACCTCAACAGCGGCGGCGTCGACTTCGCCTCGTCCGCCAGCCTGTCGGCGGTGCTCAGCCGGGCCAATGGCAGCCCGATCAAGTCGGTGTATGTGTACAGCCGCGCCGAGTGGACTGCACTGGTGGTGCGCAAGGACTCGACGTTCAAGAGCGTCAGCGACCTCAAGGGCAAGAAAATTGCCGCCACCAAAGGCACCGACCCGTACCTGTTCACCCTGCGCAGCCTGCAGAAAGCCGGCCTGAGCAAGGACGACGTGGAGCTGGTGCACCTGCAGCACCCGGACGGCCGTACCGCGCTGGAGAAAGGTGATGTGGACGCCTGGGCCGGTCTCGACCCGCACATGGCCGCCAGCGAAATCCAGGCGGGTTCGCGCCTGCTGTACCGCAACAAGGACTTCAACAGCTACGGCGTGGTCAGCGTGACCGACAAATACGCCAAGGAGCATCCACAGACCATCGCCAAGGTGCTCGGTGCCTATGAAAAAGCCCGCAACTGGGCGGTGAAACACCCCGACGAATTCGCCAAGCTGCTGGCCGACGAATCCGGCCTGCCGCTGGACGTGGCCAAGCTGCAATTGTCGCGTACCGACCTTAGCAGCCCATTGCTCACTGCCCAGGACGTGGTGTCGTCCAAGGCGGCCGCGCCGATCCTGGTGTCGGAAGAACTGGTGCGCCGTGGGGTGAATGTGGATCAGGTGATCGACCAGTTGATCGACCCAAGCTTTGGCCAGGCTTTGCCTCGTCCATAAGGGGAGCGTCATGCGCAGCAAAAGCGAAACCCTGCCCGTCGCACTCGCGCCAACGCTCACCGTGCAGCGCAGCGCCTGGCCGCGGCGGCTCAAGGGCCTGGCGTTGCCGGTGTTGATCCTGGTGATCCTTGAAGTGGTGGTGCGCATCGGCTGGCTGCCGTCCTACCAGATGCCGGCGCCCAGCGAGATCGCCGTGACCCTCACCGACCTCGCCGAAGGCGCGCTGTGGAAACACATCAGCGCCAGCCTGTTGCGGGTGCTGCTGGGGTTCACCATCGGCGCCGGCCTGGCCCTGGTGTTTGCCGCCTGGGTCGGCTTGAGCCGCGAGGCCGAGGCGTACCTGGAACCAACCTTCGCCGGCCTGCGCTCGATCCCGAGCCTGGCCTGGGTGCCGCTGTTGCTGCTGTGGCTGGGCATTGATGAGACCTCGAAGATCGTGCTGATTGCCATCGGCGCGTTCTTCCCGGTGTACCTCAATGGCGTCGCGGCCATTCGCGACATCGACCGCAAGCTGGTGGAAGTCGGGCAGATGTATGGCTTCAGCCGCACGCGCCTGGTGCGTCGCATCCTGTTGCCTGCCGCCCTGCCCGGCCTGTTCACCGGCTTGCGCAGCGGCCTGAGCCTGGCGTGGATGTTCCTGGTGGCGGCCGAGTTGATCGCCGCGACCAGGGGCCTGGGTTACCTGCTCAGCGATGGCCGGGAAACCTCACGGCCCGACATTGTGCTGGCGGCGATCATCGTGCTGGCGCTGCTGGGCAAGATCAGCGACGGCCTGTTGGCGGCCCTGGAAAAACGCTGCCTGGCCTGGCGCGATACCTTCAACGGCCAAGGCCCGGAGAATTGAGCATGAGTGAAGCGCTACTGGACATTCGCGTCGAGCGGAAAAACTTCGGCGCGACGACGGTGCTGACCAACGTCCATTTGGCCTTGCAGCCGCGGGAAGCCGTCAGTTTGCTGGGCCCCAGTGGCTGCGGCAAAAGCACCTTGCTGCGGATCGTCGCCGGGCTGGAAAAGGACTATCAGGGGGAACTGCTGCAAGGTGGTGGTGAGGTCGCGTTTGTGTTCCAGGAGCCACGGCTGATGCCGTGGCTGACGGTGGAGCAAAACATTGGTTTCAGCGATGACGATGGCTATGACAAGGCCTGGGTCGCGCAGTTGATCGATGAGGTGGGGCTTACGGGTTTTGGCCAGGCGTTGCCCAAGGCGTTGTCTGGCGGGATGGCGCAACGGGTGGCGATTGCTCGCGGGCTGTATTCACGGCCGCAGGTGCTGTTGCTGGACGAACCGTTCAGCGCAGTGGATGCGTTTACCCGCATGAAGCTGCAGGATTTGCTGCTGCAATTGGCTGAGCATCATGGAATCGCCTTGCTGCTGGTGACTCACGATGTGGACGAGGCGTTGTATCTGAGTGACCGGGTGTTGGTGATGGATAACCGGCCGAGCAGTATTCGCCAGGAGCTGGCGGTGGAGCTGGTGCATCCGCGGGATCGGCGGGATCCGCTGTTGGCGCGGCTCAAGGCACTGGCGTTGACTGAGCTGCAGCGGGCGCATGTGATCTGAAAGGCACGTGTTGAGTCCGCCCAAAATCAAAAGCTAAAGCGGGCACGGTTCAAATGTGGGAGCGGGCTTGCTCGCGAAGGTCGTTAACGATGACGCGGGCATCCTGATTCAACGCGGCGCTCTCAGGTTCTTCGCGAGCAAGCCCGCTCCCACAAGGATCGCATCAAGCAGCCGATTTACGTGGCGTCAACGTCACCCAATACCGCGTACGAAACTGCACATCCAGCGCCATCGTCGACGCCAGCAACACAAGAATTCGATCGGTATCGGCCAACTGAAAACTCCCGGTCACCCGCAGCGTTTCCAGGCTCGAGTCCCAACGCATCACCCCTGACCGATACCGCTCCAGCTCCCGCAAAAAATCACCCAAGAGCTGGTTCTGCGCAGTCAGCACACCGTCGCGCCAACCCAATTGCAACGCATCAAACCCCACCGCAGCGCCCATCCCCGACGCCTGCAACCGCGTCTGCTGCCCCCCCTGCAATGTCGCCACTTGCCCACGCAGGTCCTGCACCTGCACCGCGCCCTTCAACACCGACACCAAACACCCGGAAGACAACTGCCGCACACACACTTCAGCCTGGCTGACGATCACCTGGCCATAACGCGTCTGCACCGTCAGCGCACCAGCCCCCGGCACCGTCAACGCCATTTCCCCTTCCACCAGCGTCACACGGCGCCGGGCCGTATCCACGTCCACCGCGCTCGCGGTATTCAGTTGCAGGCTGCTGCCATCCAACAGCGGCACTCGCTTGCGTTCGCCAGTGGCGGTGTGCAGGTCGGCGCGCCACACGTCGATAGGCAATTGCCGGCTGAGCAACCACGCGGTTGGCAACAACGCGGCGACGCCCAAGGCACGCTTGAGTACTGCACGCCGTCCCGGTTGCGGACGATCAAGGCTGGCCATGGCCAACGCTGGCGGCAAGTCGGTAAACCGTTGGCGCAGCGATTGGGCTTTTTGCCAGATCTGCTCATGCTGGGGATGGCTGTCACGCCACTGCTGCAGGCGGGCGTGATCTCGTTCGGTGGCGCTGCCGGACTCCAGCAACGCCAGCCATTGCGCCGCCGCCCGGGCGAGATCCGGCGCAGTACGGCTCACAGTTCCACCAGCAGGCAATGCTCGTAAGCCTGGGCCATGTAGCGCTTGACCGTACGCTCGGACACCTTGAGCCGCTCGGCAATCTCCCGATAGCCGAGTCCTTCCAGCTGGCTCCAAAGAAACGCGCGGCGCACTACCGCCGGCAAACCGTCGAGCAATTCATCCAGGGCTTGCAGGGTTTCCAGCAGCAACCAGCGTTGCTCCGGCGACGGCACGCAAGCCTCCGGCAACTGCATCAACGCATTGAGATACGCCTGTTCCAGACTGCGCCGCTGGTGAAAATTCACCAGCAAGCGCTTGCCCACCGTCACCAGATAGGCCCGGGGCTCCTGCAATTGCGCAATCGGCTGCGCGCTGGCCAGCACCCGCAGGAACGTGTCCTGGCTCAGGTCGGCCGCATCCCAGGCGTTGCCCAAGCGGCGCCGCAGCCAGCTTTCGAGCCAGCTGCGGTGGTCGCGATACAACGTGTGAAGGCTGGGTTCAGCGAGGTGCCTCGGCACTACAGCATCATTCATGGCAAGTAACCTGCGCGGCGCGAGTCAGTCTCAAATGAGATTCATTCTATTTAATAACCCGCCGGCATACCACGTTCTTTTGCACACGATGTTTAAAGCATTGCGGCCTTTTGCCTGAGCATGTCGATAAACAACCCCAACTCGCGGCTCACCGGGTCGCCCTTGCGCAGCAGCATCCCGAACGGTGCCAGTTGCACCTCCAGCACCACCGGCAAGGCCACCACGAGGCCCATTTTCAAGTAATCCCGCAGGGCGCTTTCCGAGAGCACCATGATCGCGTCGGTGAGTTGAATCAGTTGCTGCATGGAATACACCGAACTGCACTCGATAATGTCCGCCGGCTGCGGCAAGGCCAGGTGTTGCAATGCTTCATCAAAACCAATGCGCGCCGGGCTGGTTTGCGGTTGCAGGATCCACGGCCAGTCACTGACCAGTTCCGCCAGCGGCAGATGCTCGCGCTGGGCCAGGGGGTGGCCGGCGTGCACCACCACCAGCATGCGTTCGTTGCCCAGGGGCTCAAAGGTGTAATGCTCACTGTCGGTGGCGGCGTTGCGCCGGGCGATGGCCAGGTCGATGCGGCCTTGCTCCAGCAACTGGATCACCTGGTCGCTGGTATCGCCCATGATGCGAATGCGCATCTGCGGGTTGAGGGTTTTGATCTGCGCAATGGAGTCCATCACAAGGTCCGGCGCCGCGCCCATGATGGTGCCGATCGACAAATACCCGTAGCCGCCCTGCTGGCGCATCATCAGTTCCTCGGCGCAGCGGTCGAGGCCACTCAGCGCCGACTCGGCAAAGCGGATCAATTCCTTGCCCAGTGCCGTCGGGCGCATGCCCCGGGGCAGGCGCTCGAACAGGTCACAGGCAAACATATCCTCGATCTCGCGCAACATGCGCGTCGCCGCCGGCTGCGACATGTTCAGGCTTTGGGACGCACGGTGCAGGTTCTGGCTGGAACTCAAGGCCACCAGCATATGCAGATGCTTGTAGCGCAGTCGGTTGAACAGGCTGCGGGAGATTGCGGGACTACTCATTTTTTTCCTTGTTATCGATACCCTGAGGTTATCAGTTGTAAGCGAGATTCGATTTGTAGCGTATAGATGGAGCGCCGTACAGTCCTTCCCATAAGAACAAAACAACTGGACTGAACAATGAAGACCCTGCCTGCGTCCTTGCTCGCCAAGATTTCCTGGCGGCTGCTGCCCTTTCTGCTGTTGATGTACATCATGGCCTTCCTCGACCGCGCCAACGTCGGGTTCGCCAAGCAAGCCTTCCAGGCCGACACCGGCCTCAGTGATGCCGCCTTCGCCTTTGGCGCCGGGGTGTTTTTTGTCGGCTATGCGCTGCTGGAAGTGCCGAGCAACCTGATCATGCATCGCGTCGGTGCCCGCCTGTGGATGTGCCGGATCATGGTCAGTTGGGGCCTGGTGTCCGCCGCCATGATGTTTGCCCATAACGAAACCAGCTTCTACCTGTTGCGCTTCCTGCTGGGCGTGGCCGAAGCCGGATTTTTCCCCGGGGTGATTCTCTACCTCACCTACTGGTTCCCCTCTGCCGTGCGCGGCAAGGCCATGGGTTTCTTTTACTTTGGCGCGCCCCTGGCCTTCATCTTCGGCAGCCCGCTCTCGGGCCTGTTGTTGGAGCTGGACGGGTTCTCTGGGCTGCACGGCTGGCAATGGCTGTTCGCGGTGGAAGGCCTGATGGCCACCGCGGTTGGCATCTGGGCCTACTGGTACCTGGACAACCGCCCCGCCGATGCCAAATGGCTGAGCGTTGCAGAGCGCCGCCAGATCCAGGACCTGCTCGACCGCGAAGACCAGCACAAAACCTCTCACGGCCGTAGCCTGCTCACTGTGCTGTGCCAGCCCAGCGTGCTGTACCTGTGCCTGGTGTACCTACTGATCCAGGCCAGCGTTTACGGCGTGGTGTTCTACTTGCCAACCCAGGTCGGTGGGCTGCTGGGGACCAGGGTCGGCTTGATGGTGGGCCTGGTCTCGGCGATTCCCTGGGTCTGCGCGCTGTTCGCCGCGTGGTGGATTCCCGGCTACTCCGACCGCACCGGTGAACGCCGCAAAGCCGCGTCCCTGACCCTGTTGATGGCCGCCGCCGGGATCGCCTGCTCGGTGACCTTTGCCAACCCGCTGCTGGGCATGCTCGCCCTGTGCTTTGCCGCCTCGGGCTTTATCGCCGTGCAACCGGTGTTCTGGACCTTCCCGTCCAGCTACCTGGCCGGCAGCGCAGCGGCCGCCAGCATCGCCCTGATCAACTCCTTCGGCGCCCTCGGCGGTTTTATCGCCCCGGTGCTGAAGAACTGGGCAGAAACCGCCTTTCACTCCCCTGCGGCCGGCCTTTACCTGCTGTCCGCCACCACTGTAGTCGCAGCCTTGCTGGTACTCGGTATCCATTCCCCAGGCCATAAAGCGACGAACACGCCGGCCACTGTTTAATCAAGGAGTCACACCATGGGCAATCTCACAATCAAGCACGTGCGCGCCTTTGTGCTGCGCGGCGGCGGCGCGGACTACCACGACCAGGCAGACGGCCACTGGATCGACGATCACATCAGCACCCCCATGAGCAAATACCCCGAGTACCGCCAGAGTCGCCGCAGTTTCGGGATCAACGTACTCGGCACGCTCGTAGTGGAAATCGAGGCCAGCGACGGCACCGTCGGGTTCGCCGTGACCACCGGTGGCGAGCCCGCCGCCTATATCGTCGAGAAGCACCTGGCGCGCTTCCTGGAAGGCGCCCGCGTCACCGATATCGAAAAAATCTGGGACCAGATGTACCAGTCCACCCTGTACTACGGCCGCAAGGGCCTGGTGATCAACACGATCTCCGGTGTCGACCTGGCGCTGTGGGACCTGCTCGGCAAAATCCGCCAGGAGCCGGTGCACCAGTTGCTCGGCGGCGCGGTGCGTGACGAATTGCAGTTCTACGCCACCGGCGCCCGCCCGGACCTCGCACAGAAGATGGGCTTTATCGGCGGCAAGATGCCCTTGCACTACAGCCCATCGGAAGGCGAAGAAGGCCTGCGCAAAAACCTCGAGGAACTGGCAACCATGCGCGAACGGGTCGGCCCGGACTTCTGGCTGATGCTCGACTGCTGGATGAGCCTGGACCTGAACTACGCCACCAAACTGGCAACCGGCGCCCATGAATACGGCCTGAAATGGATCGAAGAAGCGCTGTCGCCCGACGACTACTGGGGCTATGCCGCGCTGCGCAACAACGTGCCCAAAGGCATGTTGGTTACCACCGGCGAACACGAAGCCACCCGCTGGGGCTTTCGCATGCTGTTGGAGATGGGGTGCTGCGACATTATCCAGCCAGATGTGGGCTGGTGCGGCGGCCTCACCGAGCTGGTGAAAATCTCCGCCTTGGCCGATGCCCACAATGCGTTGGTGGTGCCCCACGGCTCGTCGGTCTACAGCTACCACTTTGTTGCGACCCGCCATAACAGCCCGTTCGCCGAGTTCCTGATGATGGCGCCCAAGGCAGACGAAGTGGTGCCGATGTTCCACCCGCAACTGCTCGGTGAACCCGTGCCGGTGAATGGCCGCATGCGCCTGTCGGTGCTCGACAAACCCGGGTTTGGCGTGGACCTCAACCCCGATTGCCAATTGCATCGCCCGTACAACCGCTGAGGACTCCTGCCATGAACATGCCCCACAACGCTTTCAAGGCCGCGCTGCGTAAAGACGCCGCGCAATACGGGATCTGGGCCGGCTTCGCCACCGCCTATGCCGCCGAGATCGTCGCCAGCACCGGTTATGACTGGATGCTGATTGACGGCGAACACGCCCCCAACACCGTGCCCAGCGTGCTCAACCAGCTCCAGGCCGTGGCTCCCTACACCACCGCCCCGGTGGTACGCGCGGTAAGCAGCGACGCCAACCTGATCAAGCAACTGCTGGACGTCGGCGCCCAGACGCTGATGATCCCGATGGTCGAAACCGCCGAGCAAGCCAAGGCCCTGGTGCGTGCGATGCGTTATCCGCCCCACGGTATTCGTGGCGTTGGTGGCGGCTTGACCCGCGCCACCCGCTGGGACGGCGTGTCGGATTACCTCAACACCGCCCATGAACAGCTGTGCCTGATCGTGCAGGTGGAGTCGCGCCTGGGCGTTGAAAACGTCGCGGCGATTGCGGCGGTGGAAGGCGTGGACGCGGTGTTTATCGGCCCCGCCGACCTGTCCATCGGCCTCGGTCACCCCGGCAATCCTGGGCACCCCGAGGTACAGGAGCGCATCCAGTACGCGGTCAATGCCACGCTGGCGGCCGGCAAGGCCTGCGGCATTCTCGCGCCCAACGAAGACGACGCCCGCCGCTATCAAGCCTGGGGCTGCCAGTTCATTGCGGTGGCCATCGACATCAGCTTGCTGCGCCAGGGTGCCATGTCGACCCTGGCCCGCTATCGCCCCGCCGCCGACGCCAAAGCACCGTCACGTACTTACTGAGGAGCCAAGCATGTCATCCGTACCGGTCTACCAGAACTTCATCAACGGCCGCTTTACCTCCAGCGATGCGCACCTGGATGTATTGAACCCGGCCACCGGCGCCCTGTTGTCGAAGGTCCCGGCGTCCACCTCCGAAGACATCGACCAAGCCCTGGCTGCCGCACGTCATGCGCAAAAAGACTGGGCGCGCAAACCGGCGATCGAACGTGCCGGGCACTTGCGCCGCATCGCCGCCAAGCTGCGGGAAAACGTCGCCCACCTGGCGCGCACCATCACCCTGGAGCAAGGCAAAGTCAGCGGCCTGGCGGAAGTGGAAGTCAACTTCACCGCCGACTACCTCGACTACATGGCCGAGTGGGCGCGCCGCATTGAAGGCGAGATCATCACCAGCGACCGCCCCAATGAAAATATCTTCCTGTTCCGCAAACCCCTGGGTGTGGTGGCCGGCATCCTGCCGTGGAACTTCCCGTTCTTTTTGATCGCCCGCAAGATGGCCCCGGCGTTGCTCACCGGCAACACCATCGTGATCAAACCCAGCGAAGAAACGCCGAACAACTGCTTCGAGTTCGCCAAACTGGTGGCCGAGACCGACCTGCCGGCCGGGGTATTCAATGTGGTCTGCGGCGATGGCCGCGTCGGTGGCGCCCTCACCGCCCATAAGGGCGTGGACATGATCAGCTTCACCGGCAGCGTCGCCACCGGCTCGCGGATCATGGCTGCTGCGGCGCCGAATATCACCAAGCTCAACCTGGAGCTGGGCGGCAAGGCGCCTGCCATCGTCCTCGCCGATGCCGACCTGGACCTCGCGATAAACGCCATTCGCGACTCAAGGATCATCAACAGCGGCCAGGTGTGCAACTGCGCCGAACGGGTGTACGTGGAGCGCAAGGTGGCTGACCAGTTCATCGAGCGCATCAGCGCCGCGATGGCTGCCACCCGCTACGGCGACCCCATCGCCCAGGCCGATGTGGAGATGGGCCCGCTGATCAACCGCCAAGGCCTGGACAGCGTCAATCGCAAGGTACGCACCGCCTTGAGCCAGGGTGCATCGCTGGTCACCGGTGGACAGATCGCCGACCTGGGCCAGGGCTTTCACTTCCAGCCGACGGTATTGGCCGGTTGCCACGCCGACATGGAAATCATGCGCGAAGAAATTTTTGGCCCGGTGCTGCCGATCCAGATTGTCGACGACCTGGATGAAGCCATCGCCATGGCCAACGACTGCGACTACGGCCTGACCTCTTCGATCTACACCCGCGACCTGGGCAAGGCGATGCAGGCGGTGCGCGAATTGTCGTTCGGCGAGACCTACGTCAACCGCGAGAACTTCGAGGCGATGCAAGGCTTTCATGCCGGCGTGCGTAAATCCGGGATCGGCGGCGCCGATGGCAAGCACGGCCTGTACGAGTACACCCACACCCATGCGGTGTACTTGCAGAGCTGAAGTGGTGCAACGGGCCTTGGCGCGGTAGCGTGCGGGCCCTTCCCCATCCATTGTTCCGAAGGATTGCGCTATGCCCCTTACCCCTTACAGCGGGCCGATCATCGACAGCCATTTGCACCTGTTCGACCCGCGCCGCCCCCAGGGTATTCCCTGGCCCGAGCCGGGAAACGCGCTGTATGCCGCACATTTGCCGGCGGATTATTGGCCGCTGGCAGGCGAACATAACGTGATCGGCGCGATTGCCGTGGAAGCCAGCCCGTGGCGCGACGACAACCGCTGGTTGCTGGAGACCCTGCGCAGCGACCTGCGCATGCTCGGTTTCGTCGGCAACCTTGACCCGCTGCACGGCGACTTTGCGGCAGACCTCGATGCCTTGGCCCATGAACCGCTGTTCCTCGGTTTGCGCTACGGCAACCTGTGGGACCGCGATTTGCCAGACGACCAGAAGCGCCCCGGCTTTATCGAAGGCCTGCGCCGCCTCGCCGAATACGGGCGTGGCCTGGACAGCGCCAACCCCAATCCGCGCTTGATCAAAGGGCTGCTGCATTTGAGCGATGCCTTGCCCGAGCTGCGCATCATCGTCGATCACCTGCCCAATGCCAGCGTGCCCGCCGGCGAAGAATCCGCGTATCACGCCGACCTGATGCGCCTGGCAGAGCGGCCGAATGTATTTGCCAAACTGGCGGAAATCCCCCAGGTCGGCCCGCAGGGTCTGATCCTTGACCCGGCGTTCTACAACGACCGCCTGGCCGTGCTGTGGGAAGCCTTTGGCGAAGACCGTTGCTTCTTCGGCAGCGACTGGCCCAACAGCGATCACCTGGCCAGTTTCGCCACCACCCTGGGCCTGGTGAAAGCCTGCATGGCGGGCAAACCCGAGGACGTACAGGGCAAGTTCTTCCTGCACAACGCGGTGCGCATCTACAGTCCTACGCCACCCCACGGAGGCAAGTAATGCAGACCCGAGCCTTTCGCATGAACCTCAACCCCGGTCAGCACGCCGAGTACCGTCGACGCCACGATGAGATCTGGCCCGAACTGGCCCAGGCCCTGCGTGATGCCGGCGTGGTGGACTACCGGATCTTCCTCGACGAGGCCAGCAACGCCTTGTTCGCCGTGATGACCCACGAAGAGCGGCACGGGCTCGACGCACTGCCGGGCACCGAGCTGATGCAACGGTGGTGGCAGTACATGCAAGACATCATGCCCAGCCAGCCGGACGCCTCGCCCGTCAGCGTGGATTTAATCCCGATGTTCAGCCTTACCCCAGGCTGAAACAGCGCGCTACCACAACAATAAAAAAGGATTCGACTACGTGGAAATCATTCTCTTCGGTGTGATTCTGCACTTCATCGGCGGCTTCGCCTCCGGCAGCTTCTACATCCCCTACAAGAAAGTCCGCGGCTGGGCCTGGGAAAGCTACTGGATCACCGGCGGCCTGGTGTCATGGCTGATCGTGCCGCTGATTGCCGCGCAACTGACCGTGCCCGGCTGGGCCGACATCCTGCGCCAGGCCGACAGCAGCACCTTGCTCTGGACCTACCTGTTCGGCGTGCTCTGGGGCATCGGCGGGCTGACCTTCGGCCTGACCATGCGCTACCTCGGGCTGTCCCTGGGCATGTCGCTGGTACTGGGCCTGACCTCGGCCCTTGGCGCCTTGATGCCGGCGCTGTATCGCGACCTGTTCACCGACGCCACCGAAGGCACCCTGACCTCAATGCTCGCCTCCCAGGGCGGGCATTGGGTGCTGTGGGGCGTGGCGGTATCGCTGGTGGGCATCGCCGTGTGCGGCAAGGCCGGGCTGATCAAGGAACGAGAAGTGCCGGAAGCGGTGAAATTCGCCAGCATCAGCGAGTTCTCGGTGGCCAAGGGCATGCTGGTTGCGGTGATCTCCGGGGTGCTGAGCGCGTGCTTCAGCTACGGTATTTCAGCCGGGCGCCCACTGGCTGCCGCGGCTGTCGAGCATGGCGCCAACAGCCTGTTCCAGAACAACGTGACCTTCATGGTGATCATGTGGGGTGGCCTGACCACCAACGGCCTCTGGTGCCTGTGGCTGAACTGGCGCAACCGCACGTTCCACAACTACACCGACCGCAGCACTCCGCTGCTTGGCAACTACCTGTTGGTGGCGTGTGCCGGCACCCTGTGGTTCCTGCAGTTTTTCTTCTACGGCATGGGCGAAAGCCGCCTGCAGAACGACGCCAGTTCGTGGGTGTTGCACATGTCTTTCATCATCATCGTGTCCAACTGCTGGGGCCTGTATTTCCGCGAATGGCAGGGCACCAGCGCCACCAACAAAGGCGTATTGGCCGCGGGTATCGCGGTGATTCTCGGTGCCATTGCCATGGTCGGTTACGGCAACTATCTCGGCTGAGGCCGCTTTTTTTCAGGAGTTCACTTATGTTACTTGCAGACAAAACCGTGATTATTACTGGCGCCTCCCGTGGAATCGGCCGCGCCGCCGCCAGGGAATGTGCACGCCAGGGTGCCCGTGTGGTCATCGGCCACAGTGGTAGCGGCCAAGGCACTGAAGCGGCGTTTTCGTTGATCGAGGAAATCAAGGCGTTCGGCGGCCAAGCAGTGGAGGTGGGCGGCGATGCGGCTGATCCGGACACCGGCGACAAACTGGTGGCCGGCGCGCTCAAGGCATTCGGCAGTGTGGATGTGTTCGTCAACAACGCCGGGATCTGTCCGTTCCACTCGTTTCTCGACATGCCGCGTGAGGTGTACCTGAAGACGGTCAACACCAACCTCAACGGCGCCTACTTCGCCGTGCAAGCGGCGGCAAACCAGATGAAAAACCAGGGCAAGGGCGGCGCGATCATCGCCGTCAGTTCCATCAGTGCGCTGGTGGGTGGCGGGATGCAGACGCACTACACGCCGACCAAGGCCGGGCTGCACTCGTTGATGCAGTCCTGTGCGATTGCGTTGGGGCCGTATGGTATTCGCTGTAATTCGGTGTTGCCGGGGACGATTGCCACCGATATCAACAAGGAAGACTTGGCCGACGAGGAGAAGCTGGCGTACATGACTTCGCGCACGCCGTTGGGGCGCCTGGGTGAACCCGACGACGTCGCGGGGCCCATCGTGTTCCTCGCCTCGGACATGGCGCGGTATGTGACCGGAGCTTCGCTGTTGGTAGACGGGGGATTGTTTGTCAACTTGCAGTAGCGTTGGGAAGCGGGCCGCCGCGACGGGGCGTCCCTGCCCCGTGCTACCTGCGTTCGGCCAGCGTGGTTTAACGGGGCGCCTAAGATCAAGATCAAAAACAGATCAAGAGCACAGCGGCCTGAAAGCCGACTTGAGTGTTGAAGAGCAAAATCAAAATCTAAAGCGAGCACGGTCAAAAAATGTGGGAGCGGGCTTGCTCGCGAATGCGGTGTGTCCGTCACCCAATGCATCAACTGACAGACTGCATTCGCGAGCAAGCCCGCTCCCACATTTGGACCGTGTGCGCCCTTGATCTTGCTCTGGCTTCTACCACTCAAACCGGCCTGTAGGCCGCTGTGCTCTTGCTTTTGATTTTGATCTGGCTCTGACTGCCCCAATAAGCCCGAGCCACAGCGAGGCGCCGACAGGCGGGGCAGAGCCCTGTGCTTACTTTGGGCTGGGCCGGCATTCCGGCTTTTCCAAAGCGAGTCGCTGTAAGAGCGAAACCATAAGCAGCCGTTACTCAACTAACGGATATGTACACTAAAAACCCCCTACCCCTCACAATCGAAAACCTCCCCACGCCTAACCACACTACCCGCCGCAAGCACCGCTCCCGGTGCCAACACACCATTGGCTCCAACCCGCGACTGATCCCCAAGCAGCGCGCCAAACTTGTCACAGCCGGTGCGCTGCAACTGCCCGTCAATGCGCACCTGCACTTCCTTGTCGTCACGCTCGTTCCGGTAGTTGGCCACGATACTGCCGGCTTCCAGGTTAACCCCGCGGCCCAATACCGAATCACCGACAAAGTTGAAATGCGCCAACTTGCTGCCGCTGAAGACAAAGGACGTCTTGAGCTCGGCACCCGGTCCGAAGATGCAATATTCATCCATCCAGCAACCGCCGCGAAGGTAGGCACCGGCAGCGATAAAACAGTGTGCGCCGATGATCAGCGGCGCTTTCAAAACAGCGCCCGCCTCCACGACCGCAGTACGGTGCACGGCAATCTCGTCATGAATCTCATAGTCATCATCAGAAAGCCCCGCCAGCAATTTGCGAACGATTTCCGGCGCCTGGGTCACCAACTCCCACGGCGCAAGATCCACCCAGGGTGCCAGCGGCGAACGGGAAAAATCAGCGATGTAATCGGTCAGTCGAATCAACGTCGAGCCCTCTACAGATCAGAGAAGCCCGAAACGCTAACACCCCCGTCACTGCCCGTCGAGCAGCACCGGTTTGCCCAACTCGCCGATCTTCTCCAGCCGCGCCCGCACGATGTTGCGGCTGATATTCAGCAGGCGCCCGGTCTGCAACTGGTTGCCATGGCAATAGCGATAGGCCGCGCGAAAGATCGTCTCTTCGATGTGCTCGTAGAGGTCCGGAATGTTCTGTTCGAACAACGCAGTGAGCGCCGCCTCCAGGCTCACCGGCCCAGTGATCGCAGGCGCGGCCTGGTTCGCCTCGTCCTGGCGAATGCCGGAAGAACGCATGTCCACCAGGTGCAAATCCGGCGGCTGCACCAGTTGATTGCGGCACACCAGCAACGCATGGTGAATGGCGTTTTCCAGCTCGCGAATATTCCCCGGCCAGCTGTGTTCCAGCAGCTTGCGCTCGGCATCGATGCTCAGTGACGCGCGGTTGTAGCCGAGGCGCTGGCAGTGCTCTTCAAGAAAAAATTCCGCCAGCGGCAGGATGTCGCCGGGCCGTTCCCGCAGGGGCGGCAGGCGGATGGTGGCGACGTGCAGGCGGTAGAACAAATCCTCACGAAAATGCCCCGCCACCACCGCGTCGGCGAGGTTGACGTTGGTGGCCGCCACCAGCCGTACGTTGATCGGAATCGGTGTGCGCGAGCCCAGGCGCACCACTTCTCGCTCCTGCAACACCCGCAATAATTTGACCTGCATGTTCAACGGCAAATCGCCGATCTCATCCAGAAACAGCGTGCCGCCGTTGGCCGCTTCGAACCAGCCGGCCTTGTGGGTGGTGGCGCCGGTGAATGCGCCTTTCTCGTGGCCGAACAACTCACTTTCCACCAGGGTTTCGGCGAAGGCGCCGCAGTTCACCGCCACAAACGGTTCACGCCCGCGACGGCTCAGGTGATGGATATGCCGCGCGACCAATTCCTTGCCGGTGCCGGTCTCGCCGATGATCAAGGTGTTGGCCTCACTGGGGGCCAGGCGCTCGATACGCGCCAGCAATTCCTGTGAGCGCGGGTCCTTGAAGACCAGCACGGTGGCGCGCACCGACTTGGTCAATTCACGGGCATTGGGATGGGTGATCAGCGACATGGTGCATTCCTGGCAGTAAAAGCGCGTGTCAATAGTGCATGAAGTTTTCTATACCATTTAATTATTAATTAATATTTATATATTCCCAAAACGAATATACCAACACATCGCACCTCGCCTGCTGCTGGAGCAGCAATCAGCCAGCACCTGCGTGTGTGCAGATCAACACCAAGCCGTTGCCAGGCAGTTCTTCGAAAACCCGCAAAGCCACGTTCTACAAGGCGTGCAGCGCGTTTTTCGGCTGATGGCATGCAATCTGCTCTCTCCCTCTCAACGCCACCTGCCCTGTAGGAGCTGGCTTGCCAGCGAAGAGGCCCTAAAGCCTTGCACCGACTAAACGGACGCTTTCGCCGACAAGCCGGCTCCTACAGGGGGTCGCGATCACTTAGCAGGGAGATCCCAATGAAAAGATTCTGGCGCAACAGCATCGCCACCATGTTCGCTGTGCTGGTCAGCACCGGCGTGCTGGCCGAACAGGCGCCACCGGCGTCGGTGAAGATCGCGATCGTCGCCTACACCCAGGGCGGCAAACCGGTGTTCGGCGGCATCGCCGGGCGCGTCATCGAAGACGGCTGGCTCGAAGCGCAACTGCGTGAGCGCGGGGTCAAGCTGGAGTGGATCGCCCTGCCCCATGCCGGCGCCGGGCCGCAGATCAACGAAGGCTTCAGCAACAACAGCCTGGACTTCGCCGTACGCGGTGACCTGCCCTCGGTAATTGCCGGCGCCGGTGGCGTACCAGGCAAGCTGATCGTGCCCGGTGGCAGCGGCAACAATATTTACCTGGTGGTACCGGAAGGCTCCGCCGCGAACACCATCGAAGACCTCAAGGGCAAGCGCCTGGCGCTGCATCGCGGTCGGCCATGGGAGTTCGCCTTCAGCAACTTCCTGGCCAGCAAGGGCCTGAAGCTCGACGATTTCAAGATTGCCAACCTCAACCCGCAAGTCGGCGCCGCGGCTGTGTCTGCCGGCAAGGTCGACGCAGCAGTGTTGCTCAGCGAGGCCTATGCCCTGGAAGACAAAGGCGTGGGCAAGATCATCTGGTCGACCAAGCAAGGCAGCAACGACTGGCGGCTGGTGTCCGACCTGTGGGGCACCGAGACCTTCGTACAGCAGCACCCGGATATCACCCAATTGCTCGCCACCGCCTGGGTGAAAGCTGCGTGGTGGATTTCCCAGCCACAGAACCAGGACGCCTATTACCAACTGTCATCCCGCGCCGGCACCGCCGAGAGCGTGCTGCGTCGCGACGACCAGAACGACCCGGTGGCCTGGAAGGATCGCTGGGCGCCAAAAAGCGACCAGCAACTCAAGGCTCATTACCAGGCCCTCACCACCTACGCCCTGGCCAATCACCTGATTCGCGACACCTACGACATCGGCCCGTCACTGGCCACCGGCTTTACCAACCAGGCCCTGATCGACCTGAAACTCACCGACTACTGGCCGGCCCTGCGTGGCCAGGTCAGCACCAATCCGTAATAGGGAAATTGAGCATGAAACTGCCGCACTCCTTTGCCTTCGGCCTCAGCGTCCTGGCCCTGTCCATGAGCGTGTTTGCTGCCGACACCTACGCCCCCAAACCTGACCCGCTGCAAGGTGATGGCCGCGTCTCGGCTTTCTACACCTGGGAAAAAGCCATCCCGGCCGTTCCCGGCAAACTGCTGCGCAGCGAGCCGCTGGACAACACCCTGAGCCTGGCCAATGCCGCCAGCGCCCAACGCATCCTGTACACCTCCACCGACGGCATCGATAACAAGACACCGATCGTGGTGTCCGGCGCGTTGTTCCTGCCCAAAGGCACGCCGCCTGCCGGTGGTTGGCCAGTGGCGAGCTGGGGCCATGGCACCGTGGGCGTGGCGGATGTGTGTGCGCCGTCGTGGCAAGGTCGCTCCTACCGTGACGTGGCCTACCTCAATCGCTGGCTGGCCGAAGGCTTTGCCGTCGTCGCCACCGACTACCAGGGCCTCGGCGTACCCGGTGGCCATCCGTTGCTGAACAGTCGCATGGCCGCCTACGGGATTCTCGACGCCGCCAAGGCCGTGGTGGCCGGGGTACCCGGGCTGGCCGACAAAGTGCTGATCGTCGGCCAGTCCCAGGGCGGTGCCGGCGCCTTCGCCGCAGCCGCCTATGCCGCCACCTACGCTCCGGACCTGGGAGTGAAAGGCAGCATCGGCACCGGCGTGATCTACACCCTCGACTACGCGAAGAACCCCAGCGAGGAAGTGCGCAACAAGGTCGATCCCACCCTGGCCTACGGCTTCTACACGTTGCTCGCCGCCCAGCAATACGACCCGAGCATCAACCCCGCCGACTTCTATACCGACAAGGCCCTGCCGATTTTCGAGCAGGCCCGTACCAGTTGCCTGTTCGCCCTCGAAGGCGATGTCGAAGGCCTCGGCCTGAGCATCGCCAACACCAAGAAAGACTACAAGGGCAAGCAACTCGCGCCGTGGCTGGCGCAGGTGTCTTACCCGACGCTGAAAACCTCGAAGCCGATTTTCATCGGCACCGGCGCCGAAGACACCACGCCGGCCGCCGCGACCCAGGTCAAGCTGATGCAGGACGCCTGCAAGGCTGGCTCCATCGTCGAAGGCCACCTGTACAAAGGCCTGGGCCACAGTGCCACGGTCAATGCATCGCTCAAGGACTCGATCCCGTTTGCCCACAAAGTCATCAACGACCAGCCGATCACCCCGATCTGCGCCCCCACCGAGCAATAAGCAGGAGGCTTGCATGAGCATCGAATTCTTTACCCGCCTGCCCTTGCACGGCGAAACCCAGTTCCTGCCCGGCGACCCGCGCAACCGGGGCGACTGGCATCGCGGCGGGCCCAGCACCGGCGCGGTGTCGGGCTTCAGTGTCGGTGATCATTTCACCTACATCGACTACCTCGGGCAAATCGCCAGGGCTGCGGAGATCAACGGCTTTGGCGGCGCACTGATGGTCAACGCGCCCACCGGCGAAGAACCGTGGACCGTCTGCGCGCTGCTGGCCCGGGAAACCCGTACCCTGCAATTCGTCACCGCCTTCCAGCCTTACCACTACACCCCGTGGGTGGCGGTGCAGCAGGCGGCGACCTACCAGCGGGCCACCGGCAACCGCCTGGTGTGGAACATCATCAACGGCGGCTCGGACGTGATCCAGCGCCAGGTCGGCGACTTCAGCGACCACGATGAACGCTACGAACGCGCCACCGAATTCATGGACGTGGTCAAGGGCTATTGGCACAACGAGTCCTTCCACTACGACGGCAAGTTCTACAAGGCCGACGGTGGTGGCCTGCGCGGGCCATTGAAGAAGGCCAAGCTGCCGCTGATCTGTACCGCCGGCTCATCCATCGCCGCCCGGGAGTTTGCCGCCAAGCACGCCGACTTCTACCTGATGCGCGCCGAACACCCGGACGAAATCGCCGCCCTGATCGCCGACCTGCGCGAACGCGCGCTGAAGTGGGGCCGCACTGACATTCGCTTCGGCCTGTCGATTGACGTGATCACCCGGGAAACCGAAGAACTGGCCCGCACCGAAGCCAAACGCTTCTTCGACGAAGGCATCGCCCGCGGCGCGGTCAAGGCCGTGGCGGCCCACGCCGGGTTGCGTACGGCGCGCAAGCTCAGCTACGAGCACGGCTTCAGCGAAAAAACCGAGACCCAGGGCTTCGATGACTTCTTCATCCACCCCAATGTATGGACCGGTTTTGGCTACATCGGTATTCCACCGGGCTGTGCGCTGGTGGGCAGCTACGAGAACGTGGTGGCGCGGATTCGCGAGTACAACAGCATCGGCATCGACCTGTTCTTCCTCGCCGGCTATCCGCACCTGGAAGAAGCCTACCGCCTCGGCGAGCACATCCTGCCGCACTTTCGCAGTGAACGCGCCGAGTTGAGTCGTCCCCAGGAGCCGGTGTTGGAACTGCGCTCCGCCAACGGCCCGGCCGGAGTCTGATGCCATGAGCCTACTGCTTAGCCGTCGGGACTTTCTCGGCTACAGCGTGACCGTCGGCGGCGGCTTGCTGCTGGCCGGTTGCGGCCCCGCTGACACGCCCAAAAACGTCACCGGCAACGATCAACCCCGCTACGGCGGGCGCCTGCGCCTGGGGATTCTCGACGGCAACCAGAGCGGCAACCTCGATGCCCACAAACCCATTGGCAGCGGCATCGTTCGCGGCTTTGCGTTGTACAGCAAGCTCTGGGAATGGGACGAGCAGATGCAGCCGCGCCTGGCTCTGGCCGAGTTCGCGGAGCCGAATGCCGACGCCAGCAGCTGGACCCTGCGCCTGCGCCCCGGCCTGGAATTCCACAACGGCAAGACCATCGACGCCGACGACCTGATCTTCTCGATCCGCCGCCTCACCGACCCGCAGCTGGCCTCGCCCTACGCGGCGCTGCTGCACTGGGTGGACCGCGACAACCTGGTCAAGCTCGACAACCGCACCGTGCGCCTGAGCTTCCGGGAGGGGCGTAGCTACATGCCGCTGGCAGAAACCTGGGTCAATTTCGGCGGCATCGTGCCGGTGGACTACCACCCGGTCTCCAACCCGGTGGGCGCCGGCCCCTACAAGCTCAAAAGCTTCACCCCCGGCCAACGCTCACTGTTTACCCGCTTCGAGAACTACTACAAGGACGGCAAGCCCTACGCCGATGAGCTGGAGATCATCGACTTCAAGGATCAGGTCTCGCGCCTGGCCGCCCTGCGTTCCGGGCAAATCGACATGGCCAACGTGATGCCCACCGAGCAGTTGCCGATCCTGCAAAAGGACCCGCGCCTGAAGGTGATCACCTCGGTGACCGGTAACTGGCTGTCGTTCGACATGAACCTCGACAAGCCGCCGTTCAACGACCCACGGGTGCGCGAAGCGTTTCGCCTGATGGCCGACCGCGAAGAACTGGTGCGCCGCGCGTTGAATGGCCAGGGCCGGGTGGCCAATGACCTGTATGCGCCCAGCGACCCGACCTTCAACCACGACCTCGGGCCACGCCCCTACGACCCGCAACGGGCGGCGCAACTGCTCAAGGACGCCGGCCAGGAAAACCTCGAGGTGGAATTGATCACCACTCCGGGGCCTGGCTTGAGTTCGGCGCTGGTGCTGGCCGAGCAGGCCAAGCGCATTGGCGTGACCCTGAAGGTCAAGCAGGTGGACCTGGCGACTTTCCAGGGCCCGTTGAAAAACGACTGGACCCTGAGCACCGGCGGCAGCATCGGCGCGCCGTTCCTGGCCAGTGCGATCCATACCGACGCGCCGTTTGCGGTGTCCAACAAGACCCACTTCAACGACCCGCAATTCAGCGAGCTGTTCCTGGCCGCCATGGCCCAGCCCGACCTGGAAAAACGCAAGGCCCTGGTGCATCAGGTCCAGCAGATCCAGTACGAGCGCGGCGGGATGCTGATCTGGGGCTACGCCGACTTGCTCGACAGCGTTTCCACCCGCGTCGGCGGGGCGCAGTCGGAAGAGTCGCTGTTCAGCACCTGGCGCTTTGAAAAGCTCTGGCTCAAAGACACGGCCTGACCCACTTACACCGCATCGCCCTGTAGGAGCCGGCTTGCCGGCGATGGCGTCCGGTCGACCGGCGCAGGGCCCAAGGGCCTCATCGCCGGCAAGCCGGCTCCTACAAGGGACCGTGCGCTCTTCATTGTTTTTTATGGGGCACCTCTGCCATGCACGCTATCGCCTTGCGTTTACCTCTGCTGCTGGCCGCAAGCCTGCCAATCCAGGCGTTTGCCGCCGATACCCAACTGCAAACCGTGACCGTGCAGGCCAGTGCCAGCCAGTCCGATGATGATGCCCTGCCCACCCGCCCGCCGACGTCGGTGTACGGCGGCACGGAGACCAAGGTCCTCGACACGCCGCGTTCGGTGGTGCAGATCAACGCCGAGCAGTTGGCCAACGACTCGATCCGCAGCGCCGATGACCTGGTCAAATACGCCCCCGGCATCACCCGGGGCGGCGGCCAGAACGCCGGCATCGCCCCGCAGTTTCGCGCCCAGGGCTCCGAGGTATTCCAGGACGGCCAGCGCGGTTACGGCGTGCGCCACCCGGCGAACTTCAACGCCTACGAAGGCGCCGACATCGTCGCCGGGCCGTCGTCGGTCACCTACGGTTCGGTGTCCGGCAGCGGCGGCTATGTGAACTACCTGAGCAAGAAACCCGACTTCAATGAGTTCAAGACCAAGCTCAGCGGTGAACTGGGCTCGTGGATACCGGACGGCACGTCCCGCAGTTCCAACAAATTCAGCATCGACAATACCGGGCCACTGAACGACAACCTGGCCTATCGCCTGAGCATCACCAAGCAGCGCCAGCAGGACTTCTACGACAACGTCGACAACAATTTCGACGCGTTCTACGGCGCCCTCGCCTGGCGCAACGACAACGTGCGGGTGGACTGGAACGCCAGCTACGACAACTACTACGACTACAACATCACCCACGGCTGGAACCGCGCCACCCAGGACCTCGTGGACAACGGCAAGTACTACGCCGGGCGCGCCACGCCGATTATCCAGAACGGCAACACCCTGTGGTCGCCGGTGCTGGCCTCTGGCGCCGCCGATGCGCCAACCCTCGGCTGGGTCAAGCGCCAGCGCAATGCCCAGGGCCAATACAGCGTGGTGGACGGCAGCTTCCAGACCGCCTCGCCCAACACCCAGAGCAACCCCGGCAGCCTGCGGGGCTGGGTGTATGACCCGACGCTGGCGGGCAACGGCGAACGCTCGCTGTCCTCGCAAACCGGGCAACGCAAGGAAGACGAAAGCAGCTCCCGGCGCTTTACCACGCAACTGCGCGTCGAGGCCGACTTGTCGCCCACCATCACGCTGGCCAACAGCACGTTCTACGAACGCTCCAAGGACATCACCGATGCCGTGGGTTCGTTCCAGGTGCAGTCCAAAGACAACATCTTCGACAACCGCTTCGAATTCCGCTCGCGCAATGAAACCCGCCTGGGCGGCTGGACCCTGCGGGATGACAGCAACACCGGCCTGATCTATCGCCGCGAATTCAACCAATCGATTGCGGCCAATAACAGCTTCGGCTCCACCATCAACGCCTATGACCTGACCCAGAACCCCTCGGGCAAGAACCCCGGCGACCTGCTGGGCCTTACCGGTGCCAACCCCGCCGGCGGCAATGGCGCATGGATCGGCCAGCCCGGCGTGCCGCAGTATTCCAACTACTACGGCTGGCTGAACCTGCCACCGATGTACCCGGCCGGGCACGGGCTCTACGCCGAGTCTGTAGCGCCCTACACCGCCGAAAGCACCTGGACCACCAAGACCCTGTTCAGCCAGCACAACCTCAAGTACGGCGACTACTTCGGCCTGAACATCGGTGCCAGCCGCAGCTGGATCGAGGCCGAGATCGACAACCCGTTCGTGCTCGCCGGCGGCAACCCGCGCAAGGACAGCGACAACTACCGGCTGTTCGCGTTCCAGGTCAGCCCCTACGTCAAGCCCACGGAAAACACCACGCTGTACTACACCTTCGATCGCTCGCTGGCGGTCAACACCGGGTTCTTCTCCAACGGCCTGGGCTGGGGCAGCGGCAGTGGCGCCAACCAGCTCAACCCGTTGGCGTTCCAAAGCCTGAGCGTGTTGCACGAAGTGGGCGTGAAGGTCGAAGCGGTGCCCAACCAATTGTTCATGACCCTGGCCGCGTTCAAGCAGGCTCGGGACCAGGCGCCAGACAGCAACAACAGCATCGCGCGGCTGGTGATCAAGGGCGTGGAAGCCACCGTGCGCTATCAGCCGGATGACCACCTGCGCAGCGGCCTGAACCTGTCCAAGCTCAATGCCTACAACGAATTCACCTCCCAGGCGGGATTTGCATCGGCCGGGTTCGTGCCCGACAACGGCACGGTGTTCGGCGATAACAACAGCCTCAACCAGCGACCTTCCGGGCGTTTCGACGCGGTGCAGATTCCCGAATACACCGCCAGTGGCTACGTCGACTACCGCTTCGACTCGGGCTTTGGCGCCGAGCTGTCCGGCTGGTGGACCAGCAACTGGTACCTGAACCTGAGCAAGACCGTAAAGATCCCCAACGAATACAACCTCGACCTTGCCGTGTACTACCGCCAGCCGCAGTGGAGCACCACCTTGCGCGTGCTGAACCTGACCAACGAACTGAACTTCGTCAGCGGCCTGGCCGGCTCCACCAACACCTTCCTGCAACCGATGCCGGGCCGCACCTTGCTGGCCCAGGTCGACTACCAGTTCTAACCCTCAAAGGAGCCCCAGCATGTCCATTGAATTTGTCGGCATGATCTTCCCCCGCCAATGGTCCGAGACCCGTGGCGTCCGCAGCCCGGATTTCGACCTCGACTTTATCCGCCACCACGCCCGCGCCCATGAACACGCAGGCTTTGACCGGGTACTGATCGCCAGCGGGCCCGGCAGCGCCGACAGCCTGCAAATCGCCGCCTACGCGGCGGCGCACACCGAGCGCCTGGGCTTCATGATCGCCCACCGCCCGGGGCTCACTGCGCCGACGGTCGCAGCCCGCGCGTTTGCCACGCTGGACCACACCACCGGCGGCGGGCGCATTCGCCTGCATGCCATCACCGGCATCACCGCCGAACCCCAGGAAGGCGACTTCCTGCTGGACAAGACCGAGCGCTACCAACGCACCGACGAATACCTGGAGATCGTGCGGCGCACCTGGACCGCCGAGGAGCCTTTCGACTTCGAGGGCAAGTACTTCAACATCAAGGGCGCGTTTTCCCCGGTCAAGCCGCTGCAACAGCCGCATATCCCGATTTCGTTTGGCGGCTCGTCGGACATTGCCTACCAGATTGCGGTCAAGCATGCGGACCTGTATGCGCTGTGGGGCGAACCGTTGAGCGGTGTGGCGGAGCAGATTGCCAAGCTCAAGGCGGCGGCCAGTGCGGCGGGTGTACAGGCGCCAAGGGTGAGTTTGTCGGTGCGCCTTATCTTGGGCGCGACCGAGGAACTGGCCTGGCAACGGGCCGAGCAGATTCTGGAGCAGATCAAGGCCAACCCGCAGTTCGCGGCGGGCAGCCCGTGGCAGAAGCGGATCAAGGGAACGGGATCGGAACGGTTGCTGGCAGCGGCGGCTTTAGGCGATCGGCATGACCGCGCGTTGTGGATGCCGACGGCGACGGCCGTTGGGGCGTATGGCGACACCACGGCATTGGTGGGCACACCGGAGACCGTGGCCCAGGCGCTGCTGGATTATGTGGATCTGGGGGTCACGACGTTTTTGAACCGGGGGTACGACCCGCTGTATGACACCGTGGATTATGGGCGGTGGATCATCCCGGCGGTGCGCGAAGAGGCTCGGCGCCGCAAGGCCGCGTAAAGGCGGCCTCCGCTATCGCCGGCAAGCCGGCTCCTACAGGTGTGCGCCTTTTACCGTAGGCGCCGGCTTGCCGGCGATCACTGCGCAGCAGTGCCAATCAGCCCAGCGATGGCGAATGCTCAAGCAACGTCTGCGTATACGCCGCCTGCGGCTGATCCAGCACGCTATCCACCGCGCCCTGCTCCACCACCCGCCCGACCTTCAGCACCAACACCCGGTCGGCAATCGCCCGCACCACGCCCAGGTCATGGGTGACGAACAGCAACGTCAACCCGTCCCGCTGCAACTGGCGCAGCAAATCCAGAATCGACGCCTGCACCGAGACGTCCAGCGCCGAGGTGATTTCATCGCAGATCAGCAGCTTCGGTTCGCACAGCAATGCCCGGGCAATTGCCACGCGCTGGCGCTCACCGCCGGACAGGCTATGGGGATACAACTCGCCCACCGAAGCCGGCAGCGACACCCGCTTGAGCACCGCCTCCACCCGCTCACGCGCGGCACTGCCTTTAACCGCAAAGAAGTGCTCCAGCGGTGCGCTCAAGGTCTGGTACACCGTCTGCCGGGGATTCAATGCCCGGTACGGGTTCTGGAAGATGTACTGAATCTGGTGCCGCAAGCCCGCCTCGCGCTGCCGTGCCTGTAACGGCAGCGGTTGCCCCGCGTAACGCAGCTCGCCTTCGGCATTCTCCCCCAACCCGGCAACGGCCCGCGCCAGGCTGGTCTTGCCGGAACCGGACTCGCCCACCAGCGCCAGGCACTCCCCCGGCAGCAATTGCAGGGACACGTCAAACAGCACCTGGCGGTCGTACGCCACGTTCAACCCGCTGATTTCCAGCAAGGCCTTGTCGGTGCGCGCGTCCACCGCAGCAATCGGCGCCAGGGCGATGCGCTGCAACGGCTGACCATGGGGTGCAAGACACGCCACTTCATGCCCTGGCGACAGCGGCTGCAATAGCGGTTCCTGCTGCGAACACCCTGCCCGAAAACGCTCGCACCGCGGCCCGAAGCCACAGCCTTGAGGCCGCTGCCCAGGCGCGGGGGCATGCCCGCCAATCGCCCGTAATTCTCGGCGCCCGGCCACATCGGGAATCGCCGCCAACAAGCCCCGGGTGTAGGGATGGGATGGCCGACTGAACAAGGCGTCCCGAGTAGCCGTTTCAACAATCCGCCCGGCGTACATCACCATCACCCGGTCCACCAGGTCCTTGATCACCGCCAGGTCATGGGACACATACACCGCCGCCACGCCCTGGCTTTTGCACAAGCGGCGCAAGGTGGCGAGGATATGCGCCTGGGTGGTGACGTCCAGGGCGGTGGTCGGTTCGTCCAGCACGATCAGCCGCGGTTGCAGCACAAACGCCAGGGCCAGCATCACTCGCTGTTGCTGGCCGCCGGACAGTTGATGAGGGAAGCGGCGCAAGAACTGCGGGTCATCCGGCAAGCCGACATCACGCAAGGTTTCAATGATGCGCTGTCGCTGCGCCGCCTTGTCCAGGCGCAGTTGATGCACCGCCAGGGTTTCATCCAACAGGCTGCCAATGCGCAGCGCCGGGTTGAGCGCCGTGGCCGGGTCCTGGGCGACATAGCCGATCAGGCTGCCACGGGCACGGCGCAACGCTTCACCTTCCAGGCCCAATAACGCCTGGCCCGCGACATGCACCTGGCCACCGACAATCCGTGCGCCGCGTCGGGCATGGGCCAGCAGCGCGGTAGCCAAGGTGGTCTTGCCGGACCCCGACTCACCCACCAGCCCGAGGATTTCCCCGGCTTCCAGGCTGAAGGACACGCCGGACAACACGTCCACCTGCCCCGCCAATTCAACCCGCAAGCCACTGACCTGCAGCACCGTCGTCGTCATCTGCGCGATTGCATTCATGGCTGTTTTTCTCCCAGGCGTGCGCTGCTGCGGCCGATGCCTTCAGCGAGGATATTGGTGCCATAGGCAAACACGCCGATCAGCACGGCGGGGGCCAACACCGCCCAGGGCTGCACCAGCAACCCGGCCTGGTTTTCATTGATCATCAAGCCCCAGTCCGCCGCCGGCGGCGCCACGCCATAACCGAGGAAGCTCAGGCCCGAGAGCATGCCCACCCCCCAGGTCAGCATGTTGCCAAAGTGCACCAGCAACGGCGTAAGGATGTTCGGCAGGATCTCCTTGAACAGGATCCGCCGCCGCGAGTAGCCCATCATCTGCGCGGCCTCGACAAACTCCTGCCCCGCCACTGCCACCGCGCTGGCCCGCGCCAGGCGGATCACCCCCGGGATAAACGCAATCGACACCGTGAGCACGATCAACCACGGCGCGCGGCCGAGCATCGAGACAATCAACAGCACCAGAATCAGGTCGGGGAACGCCAGGGACACGTCCGCCAGCCAGGTGATCAACTGGTCCAGGCGCCGCCGCGACAGCCCCGCAAGCAAGCCGAGAGTACTGCCGACGGCCAGGGCAATGCTCGCCGCCGCCACGGACATCCACAGCACCGAGAGGCCGCCGCTGAGCAGCCGCGACAACACGTCATGCCCCAGGAAGTCATACCCGAGCAGCGCCCACCCCGTGGGCGCGCCGTACACCGGCCCGACCATGTCCGTCGAGCCATGGGGCGCCAGCAACGGACCGAACAGCGCCACGGCAATGACCAGCAAGGTGATCAGCGCGCCCTTGCGGGTTTGCGGTTCGGCCAGCCAGCGGGAAATTCGCGTTTTGCTCATGCATCACCTCGGGAGCGCCGCCACCACGGGGTGATGCCCCGGCGGTTGCGCGAAATCAGGGTCACGCGACGGGCCGTGCGCAGCTTGGGCGTGAGCAGCACCGTCAACAGGTCGGCCAACAGGTTGATCAGCACCACCGCCAGGGTGATCACCAGCACGATGGCCTGGATCATCGGCAAGTCGCGCATCTGGATCGCCGCGTTGAGGGCGGTGCCGATGCCGGGGTAACTGAAGATCACTTCGGCCAGCACTGCGCCGCCGATCAGCGTGCGCAAGGTCAGCGCCACGCCCTGGATCGCCGGGACCAGCGCGTTGGGCAAGGTATGCCGCCACACGATCCGCCAATGGGGAATGCCCCGCAGCCGTGCGGCGATCACGTAGTCGGACTCCAGCGCGTCGATCATCGCGGCGCGCACCATGCGCGTGAGGTACGGCAGCGCTGACAGGCTCAGGGCCAGAACCGGCAGCACCAGGAACGGCAACTGGCGCCACAGCGACTGATCCGGGTCGAGGATCGACACCGCCGGCAACCAGTCCATATGCGGCATGGAAAACAGCAGCACCAGGCCGATGGCCAACAGAAAGCCCGGCGTGGCCTTGAGGAAAATCAGCAACGACAGGCTCCAGCGGTCGAGGTGGCTGTCGCGGCGCAGCGACAGGTACACGCCGAGGCCCAGCGCCGCCGGCACCACCACGGCGATCACCCCGGCGAGCAACGCCAGGGTGTAGCCGAAACGCCCCCACAGGATGCTGCCGACCGGCGCGTTGGAATCCAGTGACACCCCGAGGTCGCCACTCAGGGCCGAGCCGAGCCAGCGCAGGTATTGGCGCAGGATCGGTTGGTCCAGCCCCAGTTGATGTTGCAGGGTGAGGATGCTTTCCAGTGGCGCGTCGGGGCCGAGGATCACCCGGGCCGGGTCCGATGGCAGCGCCTGGGTGGCGATAAACACCACCAGGCTGATCACCCACGCGGTGAGCAGGCCGTAGCCCAGGCGGCCGATAAACCACGATAACCAGGCCGGCGTTCGCAGGGGGTTAGACATGGTTCAACCACAGCTCGTCAAAGCGCCAGGAGGCGAAGGTGGTCTGTTCCGGCGCAAGGCCGCCGACCCGTACCGAGGCGGCGTCCAGCACATCGTTGAAACCCCAGATCAGCAGGCCACCGCGTTCGTGTTGAATCTGCTGGGCCTCGTGCACCAGGCCTTTGCGCAATTGCACATCCGGCTGGGCCAGGGCCTGGCGATACAGCGCATCGAAACGCTGGTCATGGAAGTTGCTGCGGTTGTAGATCGCCAAGGGCGCGTCGTTGTGCAACGCCGATGCGAGGAAGCCACGGGCCGGGGTCGAACCCGGTGATAGTTGCCACTGCTCGCGCTGCGGGCCGTTGAATACCGCGCCGTCGACCTGGGTCACGCGGACCTCCACGCCAGCCTTCTTCGCCTGTTGGGCAAACACCAAAGCGGCATTCACGCCGGAGCCTGACGGGGTCGTCAGCTCCACCCGCAGATCGGTCTGCCCGGCCTGGCGCAGCAGCGAGCGCGCTTGCTCAAGGTCATGGGGGCGCTGCGCAATGTCGTGGTTGTAGGTGGGGTCGTGGGGCGAATACAGGTCATTGGCGATGCGCCCGAAGCCGTTGAGGCCCCGGTCCACCAACTCTTGCCGATCAGCCAGCAAGCGAAACGCCTGGCGCACCCGTACGTCGTCAAACGGCGGCTTGGCCAGGTTCAGGTTGAAGCCGGTAAACGAGGTGCTGGGCGACACGCACAGCGACAGGCGCGAGTCGGCCTTGAGCAGCGCGCTGTGCTCGGCCTGCACGCCGCTGGCGACATCGATCTGCCCGGCACGCAATGCGGCCACCCGCGAGACCTGGTCCTTGAATTCGATGATTTCCAGTTCGTCGGCATAAGGCTGGCCGGGTTTGTAGTAATTCTCGAACCGGCTGTAGAGCGAGCGCTGGCCGGGCACGAAGCGCTTGAGTTTGTAGGGGCCGGCCCCCACCGGATTGGTGATGGGGTCGTAGTCGGTGGGCACGATGCCGCCGAAGCTGATCAGGGTTTCATCCAGCGGGAAAAAGCTCTGGCCCTCCTTGAAACGGATTTCGATGGTGCGCTCATCCAGCTTGCGCAGCGCATTGCGGTCGATGGCGCCCACCAGTCCGGCAAACGGCGAGGCAAGTTTCGGATCGGTGAGGCGCAGCAGCGAGAACAGCATGTCGTCGGCGCCGATGGTCTTGCCGTGGTGGAACTCCAGGCCCGGCTTGATGCGGATGGTCCAGGCGCTGGCATCGGCGTTCGGCTCGGCGAACTCGGCCAGGGCCAGGCGGGTACTGACGTCGGTGTTCCATTCCCAGAACTTGCTGTACAGCGCCCAGCCGCGAATGATCCCGCCGCCCACCGGTTTGTGGGCATCGAGGTTGCCGGACTGGTCGCCGTCGATAATGCCGATGCGCAGGCGTCCGCCGGTGGTCGGTGTGGTCGACAACACCGCAGTCGGCGCCGCCCCGCTGTCACAACCACCCAGCAGCAAGCCGCCGCCGATGGCCAGGCTGTTGCCGAGAAACACTCGGCGGGAAAATCCTTCGCTCATCAGCTACGCCTCTTGCTGCTGCACGGCGTTCAGACGCGGCACATCAAAACCATGGTCCAGGTCGAGCAACGGGAACAGCAGGTCTGCCACCCGGTGCGCCTCATCGATCAGCGGGAAACCCGACAGGATGAACGCCGAGGTGCCCTGGGCTTCGTACTCACGGATACGCTCGGCCACTTGTTCGGCGCTGCCCACCAGGTAAGTGCCGGCGGCCGGGCCGAGGATGTTGAAGCCGAACAGGCTCGGGCCGAGCCACACGTTGGGGTAGATCTCCAGCTCGCGAGCCGTGGGCAGGCGGCCGGCGCGAATGGTCTCGACGTTGCGCTGGGTTTGCGGGTCGTCGCTGTGGTAATCCTCGAAGCTCACCCCGGGTGGCAACTGGCGCTCGATGGCATTGCGCGCAGTTTGCAGCGAGGTGCGTTGCAGCAGTTTCTCGGCGTGGGCCCAGGCTTCTTCTTCGGTCTCGCGCACGATGATTTGCAGGCGGGTACCGAAGGTCAGCTCACGGTCGATCTTCGCGGCTTCGGCGGCGACCTTGCGGAACTTGTCCCCCAGCTTCGGCGGCGTATTGGCGAAGCTCAGGTACACGTCCAGCAATTGCACCGAGTGTTCCACCCCTGGCCCCGAGGTGCCGGCGCCCCACAGCGGGATGCCCGGTTTCTGGTACGGCGGATGCCAGCCGCCCAGCGGATGCTTGGCCGCTCCCGGCGCACGCGGTGCGAGCTTGACGTATTGGCCGTCATAACCCCGAGTATCGCCGGCATAGAAGCCCTGGAAGGCGCGCCAGTATTCGAGGCTGAAGGCGTAGCGCTCATCGTGGGGGTAATGCACGCCGAGGGTCGCCAGGCCCGCATCATTGCCATTGACCACGTTGAACAGCAGGCGGCCATTGGAGAATTGGTCGAAGGTCAGGGCCCATTTGGCCAGGACTGCCGGTGACAGCTCGCCCGGGTGTTGCGCCACCAGGAAACGCAGGCGCTGGGTGGCGTCGATCAGCGAGGCGGCCACCGCCAGGCTTTCGTTGGGGCTGGAGCCCAGCAGCGAGCCGTAGAAACCCAGGCGATCACTGGCGACCGCGAGTTGCTTGAGATGCTGGAAGTCGGTCTTCCAGCGCCCTTCGGGCTCCCATGGATAAGGGCCGTCGGGGGTGGTGAGGTACCAGAGAATTTTTACCGCCATGGGGCAACATCCTTGAATGGAACCGCCCCTTGTAGGAGCCGGGGGGGGGGGGCGATGACGGTGGCACATCCAACAGGAATGTCGCCTGATGCACCGCTATCGCCGGCAAGCCGGCTCCTACAGGGGTCGTGGTGGTTTCAGTCACCGTGATAAGGGTGTGTTCAGTTTTTGCGGTCGATGGCGGGGACCAGGCCCAGCGCCGTGGCTTGCTCAAACAACCCACTCATCTTCCACTGCTGGGTCAACACCCCCGGCCCGTATGCCCGCGAACCGCCCAGGGCATCCGCCAGCAATTGCAGTTGCGCGCCCTCCTCCAGCAACAGGATGAACTCAGCCGTGGCCCGCAACCCCTGCTTGCCCCACACCGTGGAGCCGCCGTTGGCTTCGAGGATCGCCAGGTTGAAGGGGTTTTCCGCGATCTTGTCGAGGATGAAATCCACTTCCTGCTGGCGACGGTCGATGTACACCGGCAGTTCCCGCGCCAACTGGTAACGCTGCACCGGCACGTAATGGAACGGCAGCGTGCGGTGGGTCTGGGCCCAGGCCCCAAGGTACGGCGAGTGCACGTGGGAGACGGTGGTCACGTCTGCATGCTGCTGGAACAGCTTGGTGTAGCGCCCCAGGCCGCCCTTGCCCTTGCCGACAATCACGTTGCCGGCAAAGTCGGTGACGGTGGCCTGCAGCGGCTTGCGGTAGTTCCACGGGCCGCCGTAGTTGACCGACACCAGCAGTTCCTGGCCCGGCACGCGCTCAATAAAGCCCACGGTGCCGTTGGCGGTGATGGTGTTGGTTTCGCGGAAAACCGTGAAGGCTTCTTCGGCTTCCAGCAGGACCTTGTCGATAAAGGCCTGCAGTTCCTGGGTGATCGGTTGGGCGTGGACAATGGCAGTCATGGCAGTTTCTCCGGGTTCAGGCGCGGCGCTTGGCCAACAGTTCATGGGCAGCTTGCAGAGGGCGCGGGTCGACCCAGTCGGCGATCGCAAAATCGCGCTCCAGGAAGCCGTGCAGGTACAGGAAGTCTTTCTGGATGCCGAGGAAATCCAGGCGCTCGGCCGACAGGTCCGGCGCCAGGGTGGTATGGAAATCACCGCGATAGGCCTCGGCCACACCGGCACTGCCGGCGCGGGTTTCTTCTTCGAGAATCGCGTTCAGGCCGTCGCGATTGTTCGCGGCCCAGTCAGCCGCGTTCAGGGTTTGTGCGAGGAAACGCACCACCAGGTCAAAGTGGTTGTCCAGCAGGCTCTGGTGGACAGTGATCGGGCGCGGCGTGCCGTTGTTGATGCGGTAGCGCGGCTCGGCGATCAGGTCCAGGTCGATGCCCACCACCAGGCCCAGACGGCGCGCGGCGTCGGCGGCCGAAGCGCCCTTGACGTACACCGCGTCCACTTCGCCGCGCGCCAGGTAATCGAGGCCCGACCACAGGCGTTGCAAACCTTCCTGTGGGTTGGGCGCCTGCTCCTGATCGTGCAGCGCGACCTCCACCAGTTGCACGTCATCAAAGCCCAGGCCGGCCAGGCTCAACGCGCCTTTGTAACCGTGCAGGCTCATGGCCCGGGCGATGCTCCCCGGACGGCTGTCACCCCAGGCCGGCAAGGCCAGGCGCTTGCCTTTCAAATGCTCGGGACGCGTGATGCCGGAGTCCGGGCGGACCAGGATGGTTTGCCATTCCTCGATCCAGGTCAGGCCGATCAAACGGCTCGGCGCGCCGGCGGCACGGGCGGCCAATGCCGGCACATTACCGCCTTCGCGAAACAGCCCCGGCAGCTCGTGATCGTAGTGGTGATGGCCCAGTTGACGGGCCTCCTGCAAGGTCGAGACCGACAGGCCGTCGGCGGCGAATTCGTCGCCCAGCCAACCGAGTTTGTAGGCGATGCCGGAGGCGGTCGGTACCGGGCAGCGGGTAAACCAGATCTGCTCAAGCGCTGGCTTGGGCAGGATCGCGGAAAGGGTCATGGGCAGCTCCATTGAATTGGGCAAGGCAGTCCATGGAGGTATTGCAGAGGCCGTGCCAATTGGCCAAAGCCCCGGTTTGCAGGGCTTTGGCGCAAAGAGTCGAAGTACTGTTGCTGGCCTGTCAGCAGCGCTGCTGCTGGCCCAGCAGTCACCCGTTCGCCACTGCTGCCCCAGCAACACTCCGTTATCGCAGGCCCCGCCAGGGGTGGTTTTCGGCATTGGCGCAGAACTTGCTCAAGGCACCTTCAATGCCCGACATCCAGCGCAATCCCCTGTAGGAGCTGGCGTGCCAGCGATGGTGGTTAACGATGACGTGTACTGACGGGTTTACGCGGTGCACTTGAGTCCATCGCTGGCAAGCCGGCTCCTGCAGAGGGGCTTAAACACACGGGCCAAATCAGGGGAAGAAACTATGAGTACGTTCGAACAGGTACCGGTACGCCAATTGCTCAGCGAGGCCGAAGCCATTGCCGCAGCCAAGGAAATCGCCGTGGAGATCGCCGCGATTGCCGCCGACAGCAGCCAGAACGGCCAGTTGCCGTGGCGCCAGGCGCAACTGCTGTCCCAAAGCGGCCTGACCGCCATCGGTGTGCCCAAGGCATTCGGCGGGCTGGGGGCCTCGGTGCAAACCATCGTCGAAACCGTGCGCCTGGTCTCGGTGGCCGATGGTGGTGTGGGCCAGTTGCTGCAGATTCACAACGTGATGCTGCGGGGCATCTTCAACGGCTATCCGGATGCGGTGCGTGATCGCCTGGTGGCCGATGTGCTGGCCGGCAAGCGCTTTGGCAACGCCCTGGCGGAAGTCGGCGGCAAGAACAAGTTCGCCCTCAAGACCCGCGTCGAGCGGCGTGCAGATGGCAAGCTGGTACTCAATGGCAGCAAGTTCTACTCCACCGGTTCCTACCTTGCCGAATGGATCTCCCTGACCGCGGCCTCGGATGACGGCGGCGCCGGCGTGCTGCTCAACCGCAACGCACCGGGCCTGACCCTGGTGGATGACTGGGAAGCCTTCGGCCAGAAAAACTCGGTCAGCGGCACGGTGAATTTCGACAATATCGAGCTGGATGAAGACTTCGTTTCGAAGCGCAAGGGCCCGATGAAACGCACCGGCCTGACCTTCCCGCAGATCCTGCATGCGGCGATCGATACCGGGATTGCCTCGGGCGCGCTGACCGCGGCGGTGGAGTACCTCAAGCACAACGCCCGGCCCTGGGTGGAAAGCGGCGTGGACCACGCCAATGAAGAGCCGCACATCATCAAGCAGATCGGCGAATACGCGGTGGCCCTGCGTGCAGCCGAGTCGCTGTTGCGGGATGCGGCGCGGGTGTTCGACGCACATGAGCTGGACCCGGAGAACAAGGAACTGCAGGACGAATTGATCCTGTCGGTGGCCACGGCACGGGCGCATTCGGACAGTGCTTCGTTGAAGATCTCCAGCGATATTTTCTCGTTGCTGGGGGCCAGTTCGTCGCTGAGCAAATGGAACCTCGACCGGTTCTGGCGCAACGCCCGGGTGCATACCACCCACGACCCGATTCGCTGGCGCTTGCACCATGTGGGCAACTACTACCTGAACGGGATTGATCCGGGGGAGTACACGGCGATCCTCAATGCCAAGGAAACCCAGGGCGCTACCACTCGCTAGACCAGCCCAACACATCCCTGTGGCGAGTGAGCTTGGTCCCGCTGGACTGCGCAGCAGGCCCTGTTTTTGGGGTCGCTTCGCAACCCGGCGGGAGCAAGCTCCCTCGCCACAGTTTGGGAAGGATCAATAAACCCAATGAGCTTTTCATGATCGAAAAACACCCCCTTCTGCGCAGCCTGGCGATCTACCGCGAAATGCCCTGGCGCTTCGCTCTGGTCGCCGGGCTGTTCGTGGCCATCAACCTCGGCCTGGTCTGGCAACAATGGCTGATCGGCCATGCGGTCAACGATGTCAGCGCCGGTCGCGCAGTGATCCGCCACGCCGACGGCAGCCTCGATGCCAGCCTTGGCTGGCACTGGCTGTGGCTGATGCTCGCCGTGGCCCTGGGCCGTGGCGCGCTGCAATACGCCGCCAGCGTCATGTCCCTGGTGCTCAGCCAGGAACTGCTGACGCGCCTGCGCGAACGCATCCTCGCCCAGGTGCAAAGCCTGCACCTGGGTTATCACTGGCAGCACGGCATGGGCGAGATGATCACCCGCACCACCCGCGATGCCGACAAGGTGCGTGACGCGCTGATCACCTTCTGGCGCCAGGTGGTGGAAACCCCGCTGGTGGTGTTGGCCACCGTGGGCCTGTTGAGCTGGTACAACCCGTGGCTGGGCTTGGTACCGCTGCTGCTGACCGTCACCGGATTGTGGATTTTCGTGCTGCAAACCGAACGCCTGGTTGAACTCGACCGCAGCGTCGGCGCGGCCTACGACCGCGTCAACCAGGACCTCAGTGAAGGCATCGGCGGGGTGCGTGTGATCAAATCCTTTGCCCTTGAGCAGAGCCGTATCCAGGGTTTTTCCGAACAGGTTGCAGTGTTCGCAGGCTTGGCCCGCCAGGCGCTGGCCTATTCCAGTTCACGCATTCCGCTGCCCCAGGCCGTGGTCGCCCTCGGCCATGTGTGGATCCTGGTCTACGGCGCCCACCTGGTGGCGGCCGGTCAGTTGGGCATCGGTGAACTGGTGACCTCGCTGCTGATCGCCACCACCCTGGTATTTCGCATCGAAGGCATTGGCCGGGTGATGCAAACCTTCGCCGATGCCCGGGCCAGTGCCGAACGTATCTGGCAACTGCTGGACGCCCCCGCAGCGATACGCAGCGGCAGCGCCACCCTGCCCGCTTCGCCCCTGGGGTTGCGCCTGGAGCACGTCAGTGTCAGCGCTCCCGGCGGTGGGCGGGACATTCTGCATGACTGCTCGCTGGCCCTGGTGCCCGGCGAAATTGTCGCGTTGGTGGGCGCCACCGGCACCGGGAAAAGCCTGCTGGCCAGCCTGTTGCCACGCCTCACTGATGTGAGCACCGGGCGCGTGCTGCTGGGCCATGACGGCACTGGCTGGCAAGACATTCGCGAACTTGACCTCGGTGCGTTGCGCCAACGGGTGCACGTGGTGCCGCAAGAGAGCTTCCTGTTCGCCGGCAGCCTCGCCGCCAACCTGCGCCTGAACGCTCCCGACGCCACTGATGAGCAATTGCTTGAAGCCCTGCGCCTCGCCGCAGCGGACGACATCTTGCTGCGCCTGCCCCACGGCCTGGCCACACCGCTGGGTGATCGTGGCGTGACCCTGTCCGGCGGCCAGCGCCAGCGCCTGTGCCTGGCGCGGGCGCTGCTGGGCCAACCGGACATCCTGTGCCTGGACGACGCCACCAGCGCCCTCGACGCCATCAGCGAACGGCACGTACTGAACAACCTGCGAGAACTGCGCGGTACCACCGTGCTGGTGATCTCCAGCAAGTTGTCGACCATCCTCCTGGCCGACCGGGTGCTGATGCTCGCGGACGGCAAAATCGCCGCCACAGGCACCCACGCCGAACTGCAACACACCAACCCGCACTACCGCGACCTGCTGGGGATCGACCATGGCTAATCCAATCGCCGGCAAAGCCTTGAGCGATATCGAAATTGAAGAAATGCTCGCGAAAAAGGCCCTCGACCGCAGCATGTTCAAACGCTTGCTGCCGCTGCTCAGGCCAATCCGCCGCTCGATTTTCGCGGTGATCGGCATTGAGCTGTTGCTGGTGTTCACGGTGTTTTTGCGACCCTGGTTCGTGCGTGAACTGCTGGACCGTGGCTTGATTCAGCAGGCCGACCACTGGCTGCTGGACGAGCGCCTGGTGCTATGGCTGGGCGCGGGGCTGGCCGCCAGTTGGCTGGTGCGATTCCTGCTGGCCGGGGTCTCGCAGTTTGTTGCCGGTGGCGCGGCGATCCGCGTGTTGAACGCCCTGCGGGTGCAGGTGTTTGCGCATGTCCAGGGGTTGAGCGTCAGCTACTTCGACCAGACCCGTGCCGGGCGGATCATTTCCCGGGTTGACCGCGACGTGGACGCCCTCGAACCCTTGGTGATCCAGGGCCCGCCTGAACTGCTCGGTGCCTTGCTGCGCTGTGGCCTGGCATCGGTGATGTTGTGGCGTATCGACCCGCGTTTCTTCCTCAGCCTGGTGGCCACCGTACCGTTGCTGGTGCTGGCGACCTGGAGTTTCAAGCGGATCTCCCAGCGCAACTGGGCGCGGGTTGCGGAAAACCGCAGCCGTTTTACCGCACACCTGGTGGAAAGCGTCAGCGGCGCGCGGATGCTGCAGCAGTGCGCCCAGGAGACGCCGAACCTGCGGCGTTATCGCGGGCTGTTGGATGACTTCAACCATGCACTGATTCGCGGCAGCTTGCGCTCGGGGTGGTTTGCGCCCTTTACGGCGCTGCTGAGTTCGGCGGGAATCGCCTTGTTATTGCTGGTGGGCGGCTATGGGCTGGCGGCCGGTGAAGTGTCGGTCGGGCAAGTGGCCGAAAGTCTGTTTTACGTGTTCCTGTTCTTGGGGCCGTTGCAGGAGCTGTCGGACCTGTTTGAACGCTACGCCACCGGATCGGCGTCGGCGCAGCGGATTTTCCTGTTGCTCGATACCCAGGCGCAGATTACCGACAGCGCTAAACCGCGCCATTTGGGCCGAGCGCGGGGTGAGGTGCGGTTCGAGCAGGTGGGTTTCAGTTATGTGCCAAGTGCGCAGGCGCCGGTGATCAATGGGCTGGATTTGCATATTCCTGCGGGTGAGGTGTTGGCGATTGTCGGGCCTTCGGGGCATGGGAAAAGCACGCTGGTGCAGTTGCTCACGCGGTTTTATGAGGTGCAGTCGGGCGTGGTGCGGCTGGACGGGATTGATGTGCGGGAGCTGGCCCAGCATGCGTTGCGGCGCAATGTCGGGGTGGTGTTGCAGGACAATGTGTTGTTCAGCGGGAGCATTCTCGACAACTTGCGGTTGGCGGCGCCGTTGGCGGATGACGCGACCCTGGTCGCGGCGGCCCGGGAGCTGGGCGCCGATGAGGTATTGGAGCGGTTGCCGCATCAGTACCACACCGAGGTTGGGCCTTTGGGGGCGCATTTGAGTCATGGGCAGCGGCAGCTCGTTTGCCTGGTGCGGGCGTATCTGGCGGACCCGGCGGTGCTGGTGCTGGATGAGGCGACTTCGGCGGTGGACATTCACACAGAGCGGCGGATTCAACGGGCGTTGCGCAGGCTGTGTCTGGGGCGCACGGCGATCATCATTGCCCATCGGCTGGCGACGATCCGGGATGCGGACCGGATTGCTGTGGTTCGGCATGGGCAAGTCGTTGAGCTTGGGGCGCATGATGCGTTGATTGATCGTGGGGGGGCTTATGCGGCGTTGTATCAGACGTATTTGCAGAGTGCTCGGGTGGGGGATTTGGTTGTCGGGTGATTGGGGGTATATCCGTTTTTTGGGTGATGTTTGAGATTGGTTCCGCTCTTACAGCGGCTCACTTTTGAAAAGCGCAAAAGTAAGCATGGACTTGCTCCCTCCAAACGTACGCCAT
>NZ_JBYSWF010000046.1:0-60551 GCF_058780865.1 Pseudomonas sp. GP01-A4 | reverse complement strand
TAGGTCATCGTCAAGATTAAATTCCAGAACCCCTGATTGCTTATGCAGTCAGGGGTTTTGTTTTGGGCGGTCGGAAAACGGGGAGAGAGCTGTTGGCCGTAAAAAAGATCCAGCCTGGTTAAAAGCCTTGCTCCCTGATCAACTCAATCAGTGCCCTTAACCCGGCCGGCACATGGCGCCTACCTGGGTAATAGAGGCGCAAGCAGTCAAAAGACGGCATCCATTCCTCCAGTACGCGCACTAACGTTCCGTTCGCTAAATCGGCAGCGGCATTCCATTCCGTAAGATAGGTCAAGCCTAGTCCCGCCCTGGCAGCCTCAAGCATCAGAGTCGGATTATCCAGGGTCAAAACCCCTTGCACCTCGACAGCAAGCGCTTCGCCATGTCGCTCAAACTCCCAGTGATAGATCGCACCGCTGGGCATCCGGCTGCGAATACACTGATGGGCCCGCAGATCCATGGGACTGACGGGAACTGGGTTGAGAGCAAAATAGTCCGGGCTGCCCAATACCGAAAAACGCTGGGCCGGACTGATATCGACTGCGATCATGTCTTGAGGAACCGTATCCCCGAGCCGAATCCCCGCATCAAACCCCTGCGCGACGATATCCACCAGCCGCCCCTCAGTGACGATATCCAATTTCATCCGTGGATAACGTCGCAGGTACTCCAGCAGCAACGGCATCACCTGCTTTGCCGCCCCCGCCGAGGTATTCAGGCGCAAGGTACCGCTGGGTTCCGCGCTGCGATTTCCTGCCTGTTCCAAGGCCGTGCGAATGCTCAACAGTGCAGGGGTGATGGTTTCGACAAACTCCGCGCCCACTTCAGATAACGACACGCTGCGCGTGGTGCGATTGAACAGCCTCACCCCCATCCGCGCTTCAAGCCCCGCGATAGAGTGGCTCAACGCCGATGTCGACACATTCAACTCGGTCGCCGCTGCACGAAAACTGCGATGCCGAGCCACTGCCAGCACCGCTTCCAACTCATTCAGCCCGGATGTATTCATTGTCCTGAGTCACTCATCAACTCATGCCGATTTGTACGGCTTATCAGCTTAATCATAGTGACTTACCGTAGGACGCACTAGCTCAGCGTCCCGGAGGACCTATGCAATACATCAACCAGATTTACATCAACGGCGACTTTGTGACGCCCCATGGCGAAGAGCTTTTTGACCTGTTCAACCCTGCAACAGGTCAGCGTATCGGCCAGGTTCGATTGGCAAATGAACAAGACGCCCTGGATGCCATCGCTGCCGCCAAGCGAGCTTTTACCGCGTTCTCCCACAGCTCTAAAGATGTGCGCATCGACTATCTCAAACGCCTTCACGCCGCAGTTGAATCCATTGAGGACGCACTTACCGACGCGATTATCGAGGAGTACGGCGCCCCAATATCCCGTGCGCGGTGGATGGCCAAGCATGCAGCCAGCGTCCTGCAAGATGCCGCTTCAGTACTGGAGAGCTACAACTTCTCCCGACGCATTGGCATCGCCGAGGTGGTCATGCAGCCGCTGGGTGTGGCCGGCTTGATCACACCCTGGAACAGCAACGCCGGTTTTATCTGCGGCAAGCTCGCTGCGGCGTTGGCCGCCGGCTGTACCGCCGTGATCAAACCCAGTGAAATGAGCGCAATCCAGACCTCGCTAGTCACCCGCGCCCTGCATGACGCAGGCTTGCCTCCCGGTGTATTCAACATCGTCACTGGCCGTGGCGAAACCGTAGGCGCCGTGTTGAGCGCCCATCCCGACATCGCAAAAGTGTCCTTCACCGGTTCAACCGCTGTCGGCAAAACAATCCTGCGGACCGGCGCCGAGACCCTGAAGCGCGTGACCCTAGAGCTGGGCGGCAAATCACCGGTGCTGATTCTCGATGATGCGGACCTCAAGACGGCCGTGCCCATGGCCCTTCAGGCCGGTTTCATGAACAGCGGCCAGGCCTGTATCGCCGGCACTCGAATCCTGGTACCCGAAAGTCGTTTGGAAGAAATCGAAGCGCTGATGATCGACGAGGTGGGCAACGTGCAAGCCGGCGACCCTCGTGACCCAGCCACTGCGGTCGGCCCCATGGTCAGCCAAAAACAGTGGGAGCGCGTACAGCGCTACATTCAGATCGGGATCGAGGAGGGCGCCCACCTATTGGCAGGAGGTCGCGGTTTGCCTGAGGGCATCAAAGCCGGGTGGTTCGTAAAACCAACCGTATTCAGCCGGGTGACCAACCAAATGACCATCGCCCGCGAGGAGATTTTCGGCCCGGTGCTCTCGATCATTACCTACGCAACCGAGGAAGAGGCCCTGACCATCGCCAACGACACACCCTACGGCCTCCAGGCATACATCCTGTCTTCAAATCCCGAACGCGCCCGCAGGCTGGCCAGCCGTATAGACGCTGGCCGAGTGCTGATCAATACCCTGGCCCATGAACCTCTAGCGCCGTTTGGTGGCTTCAAGCAATCGGGTATCGGCCGCGAGTACGGCACATTCGGCCTCGAAGCCTTCCTGGAGCCCAAGTCGATCCTGAGCTGATCGTCAGCATAAAAACGCATGAATAAGGTCAACGGCTCAAACCAAAGTGCATGAACAGGCTCCATTAGCACACCGTTCAGGGAAATCGATGCAAAGTGTTTCTGCATTTTTGGTATGGTGCAGCACATTTTCACAAGGACTGATTTTTCCTCCGCAGGAAGCGGCGTCGACCTTATTCAACGAGATGCTGTAGAAATGCCTGAACCAATACCGATCAAGGATCACGAAAAAGAAAACCGCCTGGTCAACAAGCGGCTGCTGGCCTGCGCGCTGCTGGTAATCGGCATTACCTGCGCCCTGGTAGGTCGGATGTACTTCCTGCAGGTGGTGCAGTACGACTACCACTCCACCATTTCCGAAAACAATCGCGTCCACGTCCTGCCGATCACACCGACCCGCGGCCTGATCTATGACCGCAACGGCGTAGTACTTGCCGACAACCGTCCCAGCTACAACCTGACCATCACCCGCGAGCGCACCACCGATCTCAAAGGAGAGCTGGACGCTATCGTCAGCCTCCTGCATTTGCCCGCCGAGGACCGTGGCGTATTTGATAAGGCGCTCAAGCAAGCCCGTCATCCCTTCGTGCCCGTCACCCTGTTCTACGAGCTGACCGAAGAGCAGATCGCCGTGCTGGCCGTCAACGAATTCCGCCTGCCGGGCGTGGATGTCGAGCCGCAATTCGTCCGCCATTATCCGCTGGGTGCGCACTTTGCCCACTCCATTGGCTACGTAGGCCGGATCAACGAAAAAGAATCCAAAGCCCTCGACTCAGTGGAGTACCGGGGCACCCAGTCCATTGGTAAAACCGGGATCGAGCGTTTCTACGAGTCCGAGTTGCATGGCCATGTCGGCTATGAAGAAGTTGAAACCAACGCCCAGGGCCGCGTCCTGCGGGTGCTCAAGCACACCGACCCGATCCCCGGCAAAAACATCGTGCTGAGCCTGGACGTCAAACTCCAGGAAGCCGCCGAAGAAGCCCTCGGCGACCGCCGTGGTTCGGTGGTTGCTCTCGACCCGGCAACCGGCGAAGTGCTGGCGATGGTCAGCAAGCCAAGTTTCGACCCGAACCTGTTTGTCACCGGCATCAGCTTCAAGGAATACGCCGCGCTGCACGACTCCCTCGACCGTCCGCTGTTCAACCGCGTGCTGCGCGGGCTCTACGCGCCGGGTTCGACGATCAAGCCGGAAGTCGCCATCGCTGGCCTCGACAGCGGCGTGGTTACCGCCCAGACCCGGGTGTTCGACCCGGGCTATTACCAACTCCCGGATTTCGACCACAAATACCGCAACTGGAACCACAGCGGCGATGGTTGGGTGGACATGGACGCAGCGATCATGCGCTCCAACGACACCTACTTCTACGACCTGGCCCACAAGCTGGGTATCGACCGCCTGCACGACTACCTGGCCGAGTTCGGCCTTGGCCAGAAAGTCTCCCTCGACATGTTCGAAGAGTCAGCCGGCCTGATGCCGTCCCAAGCCTGGAAGCGCGCTACCCGGCGCCAGCCGTGGTTCCCGGGTGAAACCGTGATCCTCGGCATCGGCCAGGGTTACATGCAGGTCACCCCGTTGCAGCTGGCCCAGGCCACTGCGCTGATCGCCAACAAGGGCGTGTGGAACCGACCGCACCTGGCCAAGACCATCAATGGCGTGCCGCCGGTGGATGAAAACCCGATGCCCAACGTGGTGCTCAAAGACCCGCGCGACTGGGAGCAGGTCAACCACGGCATGCAATTGGTAATGCACGATCCACGCGGTATCGCCCGGGCGGCTGCAGCCGGTGCGCAGTACCGGATTGCTGGCAAGTCTGGTACTGCGCAGGTAGTGGCGATCAAGCAGGGCGAGCGTTACAACCGTCTCAAGACCCTGGAGCGCAACCGCGACAACGCCTTGTTCGTCGGCTTTGCCCCGGCGGAGCACCCGCGGATCGTGATTTCGGTGATGATCGAAAACGGTGAGGCCGGTGGCCGAGTGGCGGGGCCGGTGGTGCGCCAGATTATGGACGCCTGGCTGCTCGATCAGGAAGGTCACTTGAAGCCGCAATACGCGACCCCTGCCAAGGCGCCGGGTGATCCCCACGTCTAAAGCCACAAATACACACAGGTGATTGCCCTTACTCCTACATTCGTCTAAATTGCGATTCGTTCTCATTAGCGCTAATCGCCATCATGCCCGAATCGATCCGCCACGCTCACCAGCCTGTTGCCACGCTTTACGGTGCCCATCACCGCTGGCTGGTGGGTTGGTTGCGTGCGCGGCTGGGGTGTTCGCATCAGGCGGCTGACCTGGCACAGGACACCTTCATTCGCCTGCTATTGGCCGACCGGGCCAAACCTCTGGCCGCCGACCTGAAGGAGCCGCGGCACTTCCTGGTGACCATCGCCAGGCGCGTGATGATTGACAGCTACCGTCGCAAGGCCCTTGAGCAGGCTTATCTCCAGGCTTTGGCCGAACAGCCCTTGGCCTACGCCCTGTCACCCGAAGAGCGCCTGCTGATCATCGAAACCCTGCAGCGCCTCGATGCGATGCTCGACGGTCTCGGGCGCAAGGTGAAACGCGCGTTCCTGCTCTCGCAGTTGCAGGGCATGCCTTACAAGGAAATCGCTGAGCAGCTACAGGTCTCGGTCAGCTCGGTGACCAAATACATCGCCAAGGCCACCGAGCATTGCCTGCTTGAAGCGCTGGACCAATGACCCTTGACCCGCAACGCCAGGCGCTGAGTGCCGCGGCCCAATGGGTTGCACGCCTGGCGGAGGTGCCCGGTGATCGCCAGCTTCAGCAGGACTGGAACACGTGGCGCGAAGAATCCCCGTTGAACCAGTGGGCCTGGCAGCGTGTGGAGATGCTCCAGGGCCAACTCCAGTGCCTGCCGGGATCCCTGGCCGTCAATGTGCTGGACAGGGCCGCCGATCATTCCCGGCACCTGGGGCGACGCGGCTTGCTCAAGGGCCTGGTGATCGGTGCCGGGGTGAGCGCCATGGGCTGGACCGGCTATCGCCAGGCGCCGATATGGATGGCCGATCAGCGCACCACCACCGGCGAACGTCACACTGTCACCCTCGAGGATGGCACCCGGCTGTCGCTCAATACGGCCAGCGCCGTAGATGTGCGCTACGGCCCGGACCAGCGGCTGCTGATCCTGCGCGCCGGTGAGATCCTGATCGAGACCGCCAAGGATGCACGCCCTTTCATGGTACGCAGCGCCCACGGCGAGATGCGCGCGCTGGGCACACGTTTCACCGTGCGCCAGTTCGACGGCTACACCGCCATGAGCGTCCTGCAACACGCCGTGGCCGTGCGCCCGGGCGATGAGCTGGCAGAGACGGTGATCACCACCGGCAACGCCGTGACCTTCGATACCAGCCGCCTGCTGACGCTGCGCGCCATTGAGCCCGGCGAGGGCGAATGGGCGGCGGGGCGCCTGGTGGTGGACAACTGGCGGCTGGATCGCCTGCTCGAAGAGTTGCAGCGCTATCGGCCAGGTTACCTGGGGTGTGCTGCCGAGGTCGGCCACCTGCGGGTCTCCGGCGCCTATTCCCTGGATGACCTGGACCTGACCCTCACCGCACTGACCCGTGCGCTACCGGTACGGCGCATCTCCCGCACCGATTACTGGACCCAAATTGTCACCCGCGGATAAAAACGCAAAATATTTATCCGCCGCCGTTGTCGATTTGCCGCGCCTCGCTCGACTCCTCCTGCAATACCTCTTCATTTCTTTCGGTCACCAGGAGTCAGTAATGCGCGCAGGGCAAACTTCAGTCGCCAATCCACCGCTTCGATCATTTCGCAAAAAGCCCCTGCAGGTGGCGTTGTTCGGCGTGTCGTTGATGGTGCAATACAGCCTTCTGGGCCCGTTGCTGTCCCCAGGCTCCAGCGCTGTGGCGGCCAGCCCGCAAAAGACCTTCAGCATCGCGCCCGGCCCGTTGGGGTCGGTACTGAGCCGCTTTGCCAGTGACGCCGGCGTCGTCTTGTCTTTTGACTCGGGCCTGACCGCGGGCAAGCAGAGCCAGGGCCTCACCGGCACCTACAGTGTCGAGCAGGGTTTCGCGCGTTTGTTGGCGGGCAGCGCCCTGAGCGTGGCGGCCAATGGTGATGGCAGCTACGGCCTGATCCCGCAATCCAGCGGCGCCTTGACCCTGGGCGCCACCAGCATCAATGCCGAAGGGCTGAGCCTGACCACCGAAAACACCGGCTCCTACACCACCGGCGCCACCAGTACCGCGACCAAGCTACCGTTGTCGCTGCGGGAAACGCCGCAATCGGTCAGCGTCGTCACCCGCCAGTTGATGGACGACCAACACCTGTCGACCCTCAACGAAGTGCTGGCCTTCACCCCCGGCATCAGCAGCAACCACCGCGACAGCGAGCGTTACTCGTTCTATTCCCGGGGCTTTGAAATCCAGAATTTCCAGTACGACGGTATTCCGTCGCAGGTGGCCAACGAGTCCCAGCAATACACCGGCGCGATCTCCGACATGGCGATCTACGACCGCGTCGAAGTGGTGCGCGGCGCCACCGGGCTGATGAGCGGCGCCGGCACTCCATCGGCCACCATCAACCTGGTGCGCAAGCGCCCGACCAAGGACTTCCAGGCCTACGTTTCCGGCGAAGCCGGGGCGTGGGACCGTTATCGTTCCGAAGTCGATGTGTCCGGCCCGTTGACCGAAACCGGCAACGTGCGCGGACGTTTCGTCGCGGCTTATCAAAAACAGAATTCGTTCATCGACTGGTATAAGCAGGACAAGCGCGTGATGTATGGCGCCCTGGACATCGACCTGAACGAAAACACCACGCTGCGCGCCAGCCTCGACTACCAGAACAACGACGCCAATGGCAGCACCTACGGCCATATCCCGCTGTTCTACAACAATGGCACCCAGACCCACTTCTCCCGCTCCTTCAACCCGGCCTCGCGCTCCAGCTACATGGACAACACCAGCTACACCTTCACGACGATGCTCGATCACAAGCTGGATGACGACTGGAGCCTCAAGACTGCCTACAGCCATCAGTATTCCTACCGCAAAGGACAGGGCGCGTCGGCCAGTGGCGGCTACCCGGACCCCGTGACAGGGCAGGGCGCGGGTGCCTTCATCTATCGCCTGGACAGCTATCAGACCCAGGACACCGTCGATGTGTATGCCACCGGCCCGTTCCAGCTGGGCGGGCGTGAGCATGAACTGGTGATGGGCGCCAGCAGTTCGCGCACGCACCTGAACTTCCCCGACTACAGCAGCGGTTCGGCCGATAACGACTACGGTCAGGTGGACAACATCTTCACCTGGGATGGCCGGCAGTACAGTCGCCGTTCGTACACCGAAGTCGGTGGCACCGTCACCACTTTGCAACAGACCGGCGTCTACGCCGCCCTGCGCTTGAAACCGATTGATCCGCTGACGATCATCCTGGGGACGCGGGTCAGTTGGTGGAACCAGGAGAACGCCGACCGGGACTACGCAGCAGGCACGAAAACCATCGATAAAACCAGGAAGACCGGCGTGGTCACGCCCTACGCCGGCGTCATCTATGACCTCAACGATACCTACTCGGTCTACGCCAGCTACACCAACATCTTCCTGCCGCAGACTTTCTACAAGACGTCTTCAAAGGGCTCCCTGGCGCCGCAGCAGGGCGACAACTACGAAATCGGTCTCAAGGGCGAATTCTTCAATGGCGCGCTGAACGCCAGCATTGCCCTGTTCGACATCGAGCAGAAGAATACTCCCGAGCAATCCGGCACCGACTCTTCAGGCGCAGCCGTCTACAAGGCCATCGCCGGCACCAGCACTCGTGGCGTCGAAACCGAAATCTCCGGTGAAGTGGGCGAAGGCTGGAACGTATTCGGCGGCTACACCTACCGCGAATCCCACGACAAGGACGGCGCACGCGTGCAGGCCAACCAGCCGATCAACCTGTTCAAACTCGGCACCTCATACCGCCTGCCCGGCAACCTCGACCGCCTGACCATCGGCGCCAACGTCACCTGGCAAAGCGAGATCTATGCGTCCTCCCAAATCAACTACGAAGGCCCGTACTACAAGGCCAAGCAGGACCCGTACGGTGTGGTCGGCCTGCTCGCCAGCTACCAGGTTGATGAACACCTGTCGGTGGGCCTGAACGTCAACAACCTGTTCGACCAGAAGTACTACGACGGCCTGGGCACGTTCAACTCCGGCTCCTACGGCGAACCGCGCAACGCGATGGTCAACGCCAAGTGGCAGTTCTGACTCGCTGAAACCGGGAATGCGCAACCCCAGGGTTGCGCATTGGTCGATGTCGCCTACTGTCAATACAGGAGGTGTCTCATGCACGAATCAAATGAAATCAAACGTAAAGTCCTGCTCAACGCTCCACGCCAACGAGTCTGGGAAGCACTGACCGACGCCGAGCAATTCGGCAGCTGGTTTGGCATCGCCCTCAAGGGCAAACAGTTTGCCCAGGGCCGGGCCATTGAAGCCCCGATCACCTATCCAGGTTACGAGCACGTGGTGTGGAAGGCAAGGATCGAGCGGCTTGAACCACAGACGCGGTTCTCTTTCAGCTGGCATCCCTACGCCGTAGACAAGGATGTGGATTACGACGCGGAAATCCCCACGCTGGTGGAGTTCACCCTTGAGGATCACGCCGAAGGCATCTTGTTGCGCGTGGTGGAGTCAGGTTTTGACGGGATCCCGGACGTTCGCCGCCAGAAGGCCTACAAGAAGAACTCCCGAGGCTGGGATGATCAGATGAACAACATCGAAGACTATCTGGCGAAATCCCATCAGCCGTGAGCTGATGGGGCGCCGCATTCATCAGCCTTCGTGGGCGGTGCTGATTTCCAGGGTATCGGTGTAGGTCACCAACACGCTTTGGCCGACCTTGAGGTCTTTGAGGCCGGCGCGAATTTCCGGTTTCTCCACGGTCAGCACTTTGCTCTGGCCCGCCGGGTTTTCCAGGGTTACCTGGTTTTTCGCCAGGTCAATGTGGGTGATCTTCAACTGCACCTGTACCTGGCGGAAGGCCGCACCGCCCGGGTTCGGGTTATCCGCGGTGGCGCGCAAGACGCCAGTCTTCTCGGTGGCGTCCGGTGCGCTCTTGTCGATGTCGGTGTCCAGCACGGCGGCGACCGAATGGGTCACCAGCACCTTGACCTGATCACCTGCCTTGAGATTGCCCAGGTCCTTGGCCTGGTCGCTGAGCTGCACATGCACCTTGCGGCCTTCGGCACCTTCGAGCACCACCTGATGGTTGGCGGCATCCACCTCCAGCACCTTGGTGGTCACCTCATCGGCTTCCAGCGACTTGGACAGCGGGATATCGGCAGCATGTGCCGTCAGGGCACCAGCAGACAGCAGGGTTGCCAGGGCAATTGCCTGGCGAAGAGGGCGCAATACATTCATTGAGTGGACTTCCATGTGAGAGGAGCCTTGAGTCTAGTGGCGCGTTCGCGATTCGCAAATTCGCCACTGAGACGGAACGGCTACTTGATCACCACCGGATTCACCGGTGCGCCACTGCCCCCGACAATCTTCAGCGGGGCGGCGGTGTAGAGGAATTTCCACTGGCCGTCGTCCGCACAATCGGCGGCCAGTTCCTCCAGCAACACGATTTCGGTGAAGGCGATCCCCAGGTTGCGCATCAGCGCGCAATGCAGCGGAATCTGCACCCCGGACACCGGGTCGGTGATCACTTCGTTGGCGATGGTGTCGGTCACCAGATTGGGGATTTCCATCTCGTGGAACCACTCCACAAGCTCCCGGCTGTAGGTCAGCCCCGGCTCCATCAGGTCCTTGAAGAACTCGGTCTTGCCCAGCTCATAAAACGCCCCCATGGACCCGGTGCGGATGATCAGGATGTCACGTTTTTCAATGGTCACGCCCTGGGCTTTGGCGGCGTCGAGCAGGTCCAGGTGGTTGAAGGTTTCGCCCCGGCCCAGGCACTTCTTGCCGCGATGGAGGGCCATGTCGATCAGCACCGCACGGCCCACCACGCCGCGTTCGGCAATCGCCAGCACGCTGGCCTTGGCCATGCCGCCAACGGTGGTCTCGGCGTCGTAGCCGTTCCACAGTTGATTGTCGTACCAGGCGTGGCCGAGGGCGTCGTATTGGGTCGAGCCTTGCAGCTGCATGAAGATCACGTCGTCGGAATACGCCGCACCACCGGTCATGTGCGGTTGTTTGCCGAAGTGGTAATGGCTGTGGTCGAGGGTATTGAAGCGCATCGACGGGTTGCGCGCCGGCCACATCGGGTCGCCGTCAGGGTGGCCGATCTGCACTTGCAGGGTAAAGGTCTTGCCCTGGCGCACCGAGGCCACGCCCCGCAGTACTTCGGCTTCAGTCAGGTAATTGAGGGCGCCGACTTCGTCGTCCGGGCCCCATTTACCCCAGTTCTTTGGCAGGCCTTCAAGCAATTCGCGGGTGTTCGGCTCGTTCTTATTATGAAGATCACACATAGCAATTCCGGTCCCTGTGAGAGTGAGTTACACGCAGCGCCCGCCATCGACTTCAAGGCAAGTGCCGGTGATGAACGCCGCTTCGTCCGACGCCAGGTACAGGCAGGCGTTGGCCACATCTTGCGGGGTGGAAAAGCGCCCCAGGGGAATGGTCGCCATGAATTTCTGGCGGTTTTCCGGGGTGTCCGGTACGCCCATGAATTCGCTGAGCAACGCCGTGGCACCCACTACCGGGTTCACGCAGTTGACGCGGATATTGTCCGGCCCCAGCTCCGCCGCCATGGTCTTGCTCATGACCACCACTGCGCCCTTGCTGCCGTTATACCAGACCAGTCCCGGACGCGGGCGGATCGCCGCCGTCGAGGCAATATTGACGAACACGCCGCCGCCCTGGCCGCGAAAATGCGGCACAAAATGCTTGGCGCTCAAGAAGATGCTTTTGACGTTGACCGCAAACACCCGGTCGAATTCGGCTTCGTCGACTTCCAGCATCGGCCGGTTGCGGTGGGTGGTACCGGCGTTGTTGATGACGATATCGAGGCCGCCGAACTGCTCCAAAGTGCCACGCAGCAGGGCGCCCATGCTTTCATCGTTGGCCACGTTGACCTCGATGAAATGCGCATGGCCGCCGCTTTCGGCGATTTCATTGACCACCCGCTGACCGCCGACGGCGTTCATGTCGGCGACGATGACCTTGGCGCCCTGGCGCGCGAAAGTCTTGGCGATGCCCTCGCCAAACCCCGAACCGGCGCCGGTGACGATCGCGACTTTATTGGCTAAACGCATGGTGTGTTCTCCGTTCTTGTTGTTGTGAGGAATCAACCGTGTTTGATCGCAATGGTCTTCAAGGTGGTAAAGCCCAGCAGCGCCTCGAAGCCTTTTTCCCGTCCATACCCGCTGGCCTTCACGCCGCCGAATGGCAATTCAACGCCGCCACCGGCGCCATAGTTATTGATGAACACCTGGCCACAACGCAGGGTGCGCGCCAGGCGCATTTGCCGTGCGCCATCGCGGGTCCACACGCCGGCCACCAGGCCGAACTCGGTGCCGTTGGCCAGGCGAATCGCTTCGGCTTCATCATCGAAGGGCATCACGGCCAGCACCGGGCCGAACACTTCCTGTTGCGCCAGGCGACTGTCAGGCGGCACATCGCGAAACAGCACCGCCTCCTGGAAATACCCGCCGCTGCCGGCCTCGGCAACCACCGTTCCGCGCGCGGCGACGGTGATCCCTTCCTGTTCGGCTTGACGAATAAACTCGCGCACCAGGCGCAGCTGCTTCTGATTGATCAGCGGGCCCATGTCCAGGTCCAGCGCCGAAGGCCCGGCGCGCAGTTCGCTGAAACGTTGGCTGAGGCGTGCGAGCAGGGTTTCGTAAATGCTGCGTTCCACCAGCAAACGGCTGCCGGCGGAGCAGGTTTGCCCGCAGTTCTGAATGATGGCGTTGACCAGCACCGGCAACGCTTCATCCAGGTCGGCATCGGCGAACACCAGTTGCGGCGACTTGCCGCCCAACTCCAGGGTGACCGGGCAGTGGCGTTCGGCAGCGGCTTTCGACACGGCAGTACCGGTGGCGGTGGAGCCGGTGAACGAAATGTGATCGATGCCCGGGTGTGCACACAACGCCGCGCCGGCTTCGTAGCCGTAACCGGTGACTACGTTGATCGCGCCGGCTGGAAAACCAACCTCGGCAGCGATTTCCGCCAGGCGCAGCAACGACAGGCTGGCATCTTCCGCCGGCTTGACCACGCACGCATTGCCCGCCGCCAACGAGGCGCCGACGCTGCGCCCGAAAATCTGCATCGGGTAATTCCACGGGATGATATGCCCGGTCACCCCGTGGGGTTCGCGCACCGTCAACACCGTGTAGCCGGCCTGGTACGGCAGGGTTTCGCCGTGCAGTTTGTCGGCGGCACCCGCGTAGTATTCGAAATAGCGGGCAAGGGCGGTGGCATCGGCGCGGGCGACTTTCAGCGCCTTGCCGGTGTCCCGCGCCTCGATCTGCGCCAGCTCTTCATGATGTTCCAGCACCGCCACGCCAAGCTTGGCCAGCAAACGGCTGCGCTCCACGGCAGACAACCGGCCCCACGGGCCGTCGAAGGTTTCGCCGAGTGCCAGGCGCGCCGCGCTGATCGCCGCCTCGATATCGGCGGCCGTGCCACGGGCGATGCTCGAATAGGTTTCGCCGGTGCTGGGGTCGATCACCGGAATGTCTTCCAGCGAGGTCGACGCCAGCCATTGGTTGGCGATGTAATGTGCGTTGGTCATGTTCAGCTCCTGTTCCCTGCGACGCATTCGGCGATGGCGCGACCCACTTCGACAGTGCTGGCGCTGCCGCCCATTTCCCGGGTGCGCGGGCCTTCGGCAAGCACCGTTTCGATGGCGGACACGATGGCTGCCGCCGCTTCCTGGTAAAGCGGGTCACCGTCGCCCAGGTGCTCGATCATCAGCGCGGCCGACCAGATCTGCCCGATGGGATTGGCGACACCGAGCCCGGCAATATCCGGCGCGGAACCGTGCACCGGCTCGAACAGCGACGGGTAGCGCCGCTCGGGATTGAGGTTGGCCGACGGCGCGATGCCGATGGTGCCGGTGCACGCCGGGCCGAGGTCGGAAAGGATGTCGCCGAACAGGTTGGAGGCCACCACCACATCGAACCAGTCGGGATGCTGCACGAAGTGCGCGCACAGAATGTCGATGTGGAACTTGGCGGTCTTCACGTCCGGGTAGCGCCGGGCAATTTCGTTGACCCGCTCGTCCCAGAACGGCATGGTGATCGAGATACCATTGGATTTGGTCGCCGCCACCAGGTTTTTCCGCGGCCGCTGTTGCGCCAGTTTGAAGGCGTAGTCCACCACGCGGTCCACGCCTTCGCGGGAGAAGATCGACTCCTGCACCGCGATTTCCCGCGCCGTGCCTTCCCACATGCGGCCGCCAACGCTGGAGTATTCGCCCTCGGTATTTTCCCGCACCACGATAAAGTCGATGTCCCCGGGCACGCGGCCGGCCAGCGGGCAGGGCACGCCGGGCATCAGGCGCACCGGGCGGATATTCACGTATTGATCGAACTGGCGGCGGATCTTCAGCAGCGACTCCCACACCGCAGTGTGGTCGGCAATGATGTCGGGCGCACCCACCGCGCCGAAGAAGATCGCGTCATGGCTGCCGATCTGTTCGGCCCAGTCGTCGGGCATCATCGTGCCGTGGGCCAGGTAGTGTTCGCTGCACCAGGCAAAGTGGTCGAAGTGAAAGTGAATACCGAAGCGCCGGCTGACAGCGTCCAGTACCCGCAGGCCTTCGGGCACCACTTCGCGGCCGATGCCGTCGCCGGGAATCACGGCGATGCGGTGGGTGGGGCGGGTGTGGGATTGGGACACGCCGTGTCTCCTGTCTTGTTTTTATAGGAAGGTCTGGCGGGGGCATTCTTGGCACAGCTGTGACAACAGGGGAATTGCTAATTGTGGAATCGGCCTTCGCAAAATTCGAAGGCCAAAGGTTTACGCAGGGTTGGCGCTCAGGTAGTCGAACAGTGCCAGGCTCGTCAGTGACGGCTGTTCCTTGCGCATGCACAGGTACATCTGCCGGTCGGCCCAGCTGTCGTCGATTTCGATAAAGCGCAAGGCCATCTCCTTGCGGAAGATCTGCACCGCGCCCTGTGGCAACACGCCCACACCCTGGCCGGCGGCGATCAAGCGGCACACTGCTTCGAAACTGCGCACCTGCACCCGCAGCCGCAACGGCATGCCGATCGCCGCGGCGGCTTCGGTAATCAACGGGGTGATGGCGGCGTTGTCTTCCAGGCCGACGAAGTCGTAGCCGAGCAAATCCTCGAAGCGCGCATGGCGCATTTTCAGTGGGTGGTCATTGGGCACGAGCAGGCACAGGCGGTCCTGGCAGTAGGGCTCGAACCGCAGCTCTTCGCTGGGGCGGGTGGTGACGATACCGACATCCGCCACGCCCTCGCGCACGGCCTGGAGGATCTCCCGGCTGCGCTCCTCGCGAATATCCAGGCGGATGCCCGGGTGCAAGGTGTTCCACTGGGTCAGTTGGCGCGGCAGTTCCTGGCTCATCGCCGAACTGTTGGCGTACAGGCAAACCCGGCCGGTGGCGCCCTTGGCGTAATCGGCGAGATCGGCGTGCATGCCGTCCACCGCCCGCAGGATCGATTGTGCATGCTGGGCCAATACTTCCCCGGCTGCCGTCGGTGAAACGCCGGTGGAGGTGCGGGTCAGCAGGGCGACCTTGAAGTGCTGCTCCAGCAGCGACAGGCGTCGGCTGGCGGCAGAGAGGGAGAGATGGGATTGCTCGGCCGCCCGGGACAGGTTGCCCAGCTTGACCGCCTTGAGGAACAGCTCGATGGAAGTGAGGTCGGGGGACATGCCGGGGTCCTTGTGCGCAGTGGTTGGGAAACTACGCAGTTGGCGTTCGGCTGTCCAATGTCCGGCAAACAACCCGGGTGAAAGCAGATCTGCTTTCTGTAGGAGCTGGCTTGCCTGCGATAGCATCACCGGGATGCATCTGATACACCCCGGTGCTTCCATCGCAAGCAAGCCAGCTCCCCGATTGACTGGGTTAGAAGTCGATACTGGCCGACAGCTTGGCCACGCGCGGGTCACCTTGGGTCAGGTAGCCGCCGAGTGCCGATTCCCAGTACTTGGTATTGGCGACGTTCTCCACAGTGGCGCCGAGGGTGACGTCTCGCTGTTCCACCTTGAAGGTGTAGCGGGCGCCCACGTCGAAGCGGTTCCAGGCGGGCAGGCTGAGGTTGTTGGCCGCGTCGGCATATTGGCCGCCGGTGCGCAGCATTCGTCCGTTGACTGTCACGCCTTGCAGGCCTGGTACATCCCAGTCCACGCCGGCATTCAGTTGGAAGGTCGGTACGCCGATGGCGCGGTTGCCGTCGTTGGCGCCGTTCTGGGTGCCGTGGACTTCGGTGTGGATGATGGTTGCGCCGCCCAGCAGGCGCAGGCCGGCGATCGGTTCACCGAACACGTTGAGCTCAACGCCTTTGTTGACTTGCTCGCCCTGGCGAACATAGGTGGCGCTCAAGCCGTCGGCGCTGAGTTGTGAGTAACCGTCGGTTGGTTGCTCGATGCGATACACACCCAGGGTTGCGCCATAGGTACCCATGTCAAGCTTGACCCCGGCTTCGGTCTGTTTCGAGCGCGCCGGGGCATAGGCCTGGCCGGCGTTGGTAATGGGTGCGGTGCCGGCGTTCTGAGGTGCGGTCGGGCCCTGGGCCAAGCCTTCGATATGGTTGGCATAGAACGACACGTGGTCCCACGGCTTGAACACCAGGCCGTACACCGGTGTGGTGATCGACTTGTCGTAATTGGCGTTACGTGGGCCCGACCCGTAGGCATACCCTTGGACCACCAGTTCCTGGCGGCGCAACCCGGCGGTCACCAGCAAGCGATCATCCATAAAGCCCAGGGTGTCCGAGACCGCTGCACTGCGGGCGAAGGTCTTGGCGGTGATGCCCGGATCGTTCAGGTCGCCGCCGACGAAACTGCCCTTGACCGGTTCGGCAACGTCCACCGGGTTATAGATATTGCTGGCGTGGCCGTTGAGGTCGAAGTCATAGGCGTTGCGCGTCTGGGCCCAGATCCCGGTCAACCCGAAGTTCAGTTTGTGGCTGACAGCGCCGGTCTGGAACTTGCCATTCAAGCCCGCCATCAGGCTGGTGTTGTCTTCCTGGTGGGCGATGCGCGAGCCGCTGACGGTGGCATTGCCCAGGGTGTCATTCAACGTGACCGAGGAGTAACGGCCAATCTCGTTGGTGTGCTTGGCGCCGCCTGCGATGTAGGCGGTCCAGTTGTCATTCAGATCGTACTCGGCGCGCAACATGCCGAAAGTGTCTTCCAGGCTGCTGGTGCCCCAGCTCGGCGCGTAGTTGGTGTCGGCCGAAGGCGCGTTGGGGATATGGGTCAGGTTCTGGCCGAGCAACACGGTGTTGCGCCCGCCATTGATCTGCTGTTTCGAGTAGACAAAGTCTCCCGACAAACGCAGCGCATCACCGCGATAGTCCAGGCCAACCGCAAACAGCTTCGAACGCTGGCTCTCGTCATCGATCCCGGTGTCGCCTTCGCGCTGGGAAATATTCACCCGTGCGCCAAAACGATTGTCCTCGCCAAAACGTTGCCCGATATCCAGGTGCTCGCCGACCCGGCCATCGCTGCTGATGTCGGTGCTGAAACGCCGCAACGGCACATCATCGGCGCGCTTGGGTTGCAGGTTCACGCCGCCGCCAATCCCGGAACCGCCGGGCGTCACGCCATTGATAAAGGCGTTGGGGCCCTTGAACACTTCAACCCGCTCCAGGGCGTCGGTGGACATGATCTGGCGCGGCAGGATGCCGTACAGACCGTTGAACGAAATGTCATCGCCGTTCAGCGGCAGGCCACGGATCACAAAGGCCTGGGCCTGGTTCGCGTACCCCGACGCCTGGCGCACGGACGAATCGTTGAGCAGCACATCGCCGACGTTCTCGGCCTGCTGGTCACGGATCAATTTTTCGGTGTAGGAAGACATGCTGAAGGGCACGTCCATGATGTCCTGGTTGCCCAGCACCCCCAGTTGCCCGCCGCGGGCGACCTGGCCGCCGGCGTACACCGGGGGCAGGGCGTTGGGCGTGGCCGCGTCGGCGCTGATGGTGGTAGCGCCCAGTTCCAGAGCCTTGCCGTCCTGACTGTTGTTCGCATCCTGCGGGGTTTCTGGAGTGGCGGCGTGAGCGGCGAGGCTCAGGGAGCAGCAAAGGGCGAGCAGGGTAGGGCGAAACGGCACAGCCAAACGGGTGGAAGTGGGCATGGTCGATCCTGACGGCGAACCGTCAATGTGAGGAAAAGGGCAACAACGTTGCGCGTCCTCGCTGCGCGGATACGACTCCGGTGCGAATGATAGTAATTGTCATTAATGTTCTGCAACAAGTTTGTGAGATTACTCTCTCCGTATACGTAGGCCATTTCGGTTAAATCGCCGCGCCGTGGCACAGGCCGAGTAGAATCACGCCCTGAAAGTGATTCTTGAGGTGTGGCAAGGTGGATTTACAGCAGGGGTTTGTCCTGACCCGGCATTGGCGCGACACCCCGGCGGGCACGGAGGTCAGCTTTTGGCTGGCTACCGATCAAGGCCCCAGGTTCGTGCGCTTGCCGGTGCAGACCTCCGTGATGTTCATCCCGCAAGCCCATCGCAAGCCGGCCGAGCTGCAGCTCAAGGGCGAGCGCGGTATCGAGTTGCGTGACCTGGCGCTCTGCGACTTCCACCATCGCCCGGTGCTGGGCCTCTACACCAAACAGCATCGCCAATTGATGGACCTGGAAAAGCGCCTGCGTCGAGCCGGCATCGACGTCTACGAAGGCGATGTGCGCCCGCCCGATCGCTACATGATGGAGCGCTTCATCACCGCGCCGGTGTTGTTCGGCGGCAAAGCGGGCGAGGGCGGCATGCTGGTGGAGGCGCAGATGAAACCCGCGCCGGATTATCGCCCGCCCCTCAAGCTGGTGTCGCTGGACATCGAGACCACCGCCCAGGGCGACCTGTATTCCATCGCCCTGGAAGGTTGCGGCGAGCGCCAGGTGTACATGCTCGGCCCGCCCAACAACACCGATGCGGTGGACTTCAAGCTCGACTATTGCGACACCCGCGCCGAACTCCTCGAACGCCTGAATGTGTGGCTCGCCACCCATGACCCCGACGCGATCATCGGCTGGAACCTGGTGCAGTTCGACCTGCGCGTGCTGCACGAACATGCGCAACGCCTGAACGTGCCGCTGCTGCTGGGCCGTGGCGGCGATGCCATGGGCTGGCGCGAGCACGGCAGCCGCAATCACTACTTCGCGGCAGCGGCCGGGCGGTTGATCATCGATGGCATCGAAGCCTTGCGCTCGGCCACCTGGAGTTTCGAATCCTTCAGCCTGGAAAACGTCGCCCAGACCTTGCTCGGTGAAGGTAAATCGATCTCCACGCCGTACCAGCGCATGGACGAAATCAACCGCATGTTCGCCGAGGACAAGCCCGCGCTGGCACGCTACAACCTCAAGGACTGCGAGCTGGTCACGCGGATTTTCGAGAAGACCGAGCTGCTGAAATTCCTCCTCGAACGAGCCAGCGTCACCGGCTTGCCGGCAGACCGCAACGGCGGTTCGGTGGCAGCGTTCACGCACCTGTACATGCCGCTGATGCACCGCCAGGGTTTCGTCGCGCCGAACCTGGGAGACAAACCACCCCAGGCCAGCCCCGGCGGGTTTGTCATGGATTCGCGCCCGGGCCTCTACGAGTCGGTGCTGGTGCTTGACTACAAAAGCCTCTACCCGTCGATCATCCGCAGCTTTCTGATCGACCCGGTGGGCCTGATCGAAGGCCTGCGCCACCCCGAAGACAGCGAGTCGGTGGAAGGCTTTCGCGGTGCGCGGTTTTCCCGCACCCGGCATTGCCTGCCGTCGATTGTCGCGCGGGTTTCCGAGGGCCGCGAAGTGGCCAAGCGCGAACACAACGCGCCGCTGTCACAGGCGCTGAAGATCATCATGAACGCCTTCTATGGCGTACTCGGTTCCAGTGGTTGCCGCTTTTTCGACACGCGACTGGCATCGTCCATCACCCTGCGCGGCCACCAGATCATGCGCCAGACCCGCGAGCTGGTCGAAGCCCGGGGTTATGAGGTGATCTACGGCGATACCGACTCGACTTTTGTCTGGCTCGGCAGCCCCCATTCCCAGGAAGACGCGACGCGCATCGGCCTGGACCTGGTGCAGCACGTCAACACCTGGTGGCGCGAGCGGCTGCAGAATGAGTTCGGCCTGCAAAGCGCCCTGGAACTGCAATACGAAACCCACTTCAGCCGCTTCCTGATGCCGACCATTCGTGGTGCGGAAGAGGGCAGCAAAAAGCGCTACGCCGGGCTGGTCACCCGTGCCGACGGCAGCGAAGAAATGGTCTACAAGGGCCTGGAAACCGTACGCAGCGACTGGTCGCCCCTGGCCCGGCAATTCCAGCAGGAACTCTACCAGCGCATCTTCCACCGCCAGCCCCACCAGGATTATGTGCGCGACTACGTACGTCGCACCTTGAGCGGCGAGCTCGACGACCTGCTGATCTACCGCAAGCGCCTGCGCCGGCAACTGGGTGACTACGAGCGCAACGTACCGCCCCACGTGCGCGCCGCGCGGCTGGCCGACGAATACAACGACCGCCAGGGCCGCCCGCGCCAGTACCAGAACGGTGGCTGGATCAGCTACGTGATCAGCGTCAACGGCCCCGAGCCGCTGGAAGTGCGCCAGGCACCGATCGACTACGACCACTACGTCACCCGGCAACTGCAACCGGTGGCGGACGCGATCCTGCCGTTTGTAAACGATGACTTCGGCACCCTGGTGGGCGGCCAGATGGGCTTGTTCTGAAACGGCTTGCCTTGAGGTGGCGAGAGCCTGCAATCTTGGCCACTGACGACCACCATACAGCGCAGCCCTCCCATGACTGAAATCACCCTGACCGGCACCACGGTCGAACTCCGGCCCCTGCAACGCGAACACGCCACCGCCCTGGTACAGGCTGCTGCCGACGGGCAGTTGTGGAACCTCAAGGTGACCAACGTGCCGGGGCCCGACACCGTCGAAAAGTACGTGGACATTGCCCTGGCCGGGCGTGAGGCGGGCACCGTGATGCCGTTTGTCATCGTGCGCCGCGACACCGGTGAAGTAGTGGGCAGCACCCGGTTCTGGAAGGTCGACCGGGTCAACCGCAAGCTGGAGATCGGCCACACGTTTATCAGCCAGTCGGTGCAGAAGTCCGGGGTCAACACCGAGGCCAAGCTGTTGCTGCTGACCCACGCGTTTGAAGTGATGGAGTGTGTGCGGGTGCAGTTCACCACCGATGAACTCAACGAAAAATCCCGGGCCGCGATCCTGCGCCTCGGCGCGGTACAGGAAGGGATCGTGCGCCACGAGCGCATCATGCCCGATGGCCGCAAGCGCAACTCGGTGCGCTTCAGCATCATTGATCCGGAATGGCCACAGGTGAAGGCGGCGTTGCAAGCCAGGCTGGCTCGCTAGGGCTTATGGCTCAGCTCTTCCACCAACTCATCCATCCGGTCGGCAATTTTCGGCGTGGTCGACAGCACAAAGCCTTTTTGCGTGCCCACATAGGTCTCGACGATGTACAGCGTGTCGCCCACATCCAGCCCCAGTTCCTGCAAGGCTTCGTCTGGCAGGCGAATGGCGCCGTCGCCGTCCCAGTCTTCGATCGTGACGCGTTTGCTGTGCATGATGGCTTCCCGTTGAACGAATGAACGGCCTAGCCTAACACCTCAATCCACTGCCAGGAGGCTTGGCACTGTGTACACCCTTTACGGAACCCCCGGCACCGGCTCGTGCATCATCGAAATTGCCCTGCAGCGTTGCGGTGTCGAGTGGTGCCAGGTCGACGCCTGCTCCTGGGAAGACCGCGTGGGCAACGAGGCGTTGGCGCGGATCAACCCGCTCAAGCAAATCCCTACCCTGCAACTGCCCAATGGCAGCGTGTTGACGGAAAGCGCGGCGATCCTGATTCACCTGGGCCTGCAGTTTCCCGCCTCAGGGCTGCTGCCCGAGGAGCCCGCCCAAGTCATTCGCGGCCTGGTGTACATCGCCGCCAACTGTTACTCGGCGATTGGCATCATCGACTATCCGGAACGCTGGACCGACAGCCCCGATGCGCAGCAGCATGAACAGCTGATCAGCGGCACCCGTCGCCGCCTGCATGGGGCCTGGGAAGTGTTTGCCGATCAATTTGCCGAGCAACTGTTCACCCCGGCGCAGGTTCCGAATGCACTGGCGATCATGGCTGCGGCGGTGTCGCGTTGGGCAGGCGGGCGGGACGCGCTGCACCAGTCGCGGCCTGAGTTTGCCCGGGTGCTGGCGCAGGTGGATGCCCACCCAAACGTAGCGCCGGTATTTGCCCGGCATTGGCCGTCGTGAGCATCCGCAATCAAAAGAAACAATGAGGCGTAAGGTGGCTAAACGCCTTGCGTCGCGGGCGTCCTGACCTACGCTTTCTGAAGTTGTTGTAGGAATCATCCTTGAATTTGACTGTCGCAGACATGAAACTCAAGAACCCTGCATGGAATTCAAAGGAGGTGTGCATGCTCATCCGGTCGCTGACCCTGGCTACCCTGATGGCTTTTACGGGGCCGCTGTTGGCCGCGGATGATCTCAATCCGCTCAAGCAGGACCTGGGCAAGTCCCGTCCGTTGGTGGTGGTGGAGCTCGACTCCGGCAACCCGACGTTGGCCACCCTCAAGAAACAGCTGGACGAGCCTGCCAACAAGCAGTCCTTTGAAGAGCGCAACATGGTGCTGTACACCGTGTCCTTTGGCAGCATCGGCGCTGAAGGCGAGAAGTTCGCCAAGGACGCGAAGGACAACAAGAAGCTCGCACCGCCGGAAACCAACGCGCTGATCCGCGCACTCAAGCTGGGCGCCGGCAGTGGTACCAAGGTGATTCTGGTGGGCAAGGACGGCGAGAAAAAACTCGAGAAGACCGTGCCACCCGACACCCTCAACCTGGCGGATTTCTTCAGCGCAATTGATCAGATGCCCCAGGCTGAAAAGGACCTTGCCGCGCCGACCGAACCTGAGCCCGCTGCCCCTGCAGCAGGCAAGCCTGGAGCCAAGGCGGGCAAAAACACCAAGCATCCAGCGCCACAACCGGCACTGGATGATTGAGCGTTTTTCTGTAGGAGCTGGCTTGCCTGCGATAGCATCACCTCGGTAATTCAGGCACACCGCGGTGATGCCATCGCAGCCTCGCTAAAGCTCGACAGCTCCCACACACGCCTCAAGCTCCAGGCTTTTCACCGGCCACCGCTGGTGCCTTGCGCACCGGGAACGGGAAGTAGAAAAACCGCAGGAAGGCCACCCGCTTGATCACCTCGCCGATCATCAACGGCACCACCACCGCCACCACCAGCCCGATAAACGCCGCCGCCACATCCGGCAGGCCCAGGTGCTGCAGCAGGGCGATGGTCTTGTGCTGGATCTCGCCATGGAAAATCAACAGGATCAGTGTCGACTGGCCGATGTAGGTCATGGCGCGGGTCAGCACCGCAGACGTCATCATCAACCCGGCCAGCGCCCAGCAGATGTACACACCGATCACCGCCAGTGCACTGGTCCACAGCCAATGGTCATAGCGCCGTTGAGCCAGGTCCATGGTGTCCCAGGTCGGGATGAAAATCGCGAAGTACACCACCAGTGCTACCACCATGCTCAGCAGTGAGCTCTGGTGTTTGCGCAGCACGTCCCGCAGCAGATAACCGAGGATGAAATAGGTACTGCTGATCAACGTGACATCCAGGCTGAAGGGCAGCCCCGGCATCGTCCAGGTCTGGCCGCCGACGGTGATCGGTACCTGCCAGAACCAGTCCAGGGTCCAGACCCCCAGCAGCAACTGCACGCCCACCACCACACAACTCCACACCAGGGACAGGCCCAGGCGTTGCATCAGCCGCAGCATCACCCAGGCAAACAGTATCGCCGCCCAGAAGTGTGGCAAGAACCACAAGGCCTGCCAGGGCAGGGTATCCACCGAGGCGTACAGCACGCCGCCAATGTCGGGCAGCAGCGGTTGGCCGCGCAGGATGTCGCGCACCAGTACGTACACCAGCATCGTGGTGAAGAACGGCTTGAGCAGGGCATCGGCCTTGCGCACCGCCATTTCAACGAACGGCTGCTCGGGCTTGAAGAACACCCCGGAGAGGAAAAAGAACAGCGGCAGGATGAAGACCGCGAGTATCGGGTACAGCAGGTTCGGGGAATGCTCCACGAACCAGCCATGCCCGAACACGATGATCAGGATGCCAATGCCCTTGGCAATATCCATTTGAATCCAGCGTTTTTTCACCTGACTGCTCCCACTCTATAAATCTGCCTTGCGCCACGGCTTGAGCCACAGGCCCATGCCCAGCAACACCACGGCCCCCGCCAGGGTGCTCAACCCCAGCTGAAGCCAAATACCTTGAACCCGAAACAACACCAACGCCGCCAAGCCCATCACCAGCCCACTCAGCAACCAGTGCCCCTTCCAGGGCAGGGCGCCGAGCAAGGCCTGGCGTTGCATCAGCAGCAACGCCGTGCACAGCACGCCGGCGAGGGCGGCCAGCGGGATACCCGCCAGGCCAAACACAAACGGCAGCACACCCAGCAGCAACACGTTCACCAGGCTGCCCAGCAACTCGCAACGCAGCGGCTGGCGGGTGTCGCCGGCGGCATAGGCATAACGCGCCAGCAGGGCGTTCCAGGCGCCGAACACCAGCGGCACGGCAAACCAGGCCAGCAGCAGCGGCAACGGCGAATCCACCGACTGCTTCGGCAGCAGCAACGCCACCAGGCTCGGCGCCGCCGCCACCAGGCCGACGCCTGCGGGCAGGGTCAGCAGGCTGGCGGTTTCCAGGCCGCGCTTGAGCAGGGCCTGGCGCTCGTCGCCCTGGCGCCGGCTCATCATGCCCAGCAGCACCTGGTTGAGGCTCATCAGGGCAATCAACGGCAAGTTCATCAGCTTGCGGGCCAGGTTGACCCAGGTCACCGCACCTTCACCCAGCAAGGACGCCACCAGCCGTTCAATCAGCGCCAAACCCTGGCTGGCACCGTTGCTTAAAAGCAGCGGGCCTATGCGAGCGCCCAGCTCGCGCAATTCCAATGTCGAAGCCCGCAGCCGCCACGGCCGCCAGCCCAGGCGCAGCATCGACGGCAACAGCGCCAGGGGCATCAGCAGGCTGCCGGTGAGGCAGGCCAACGCCAGCGAGTGCGGTTGCGTGGCGGTGCCGGCGAGGGCGAGGTAGGTCACCGGCGGCAGGTTGAACAGCAACGAACCGAGCCCCGCGACCACAAAGCGCTCGCTGGCCTGCAGCGGAATACTGAACAGCGCATGCAGCATCAGCCCCGGCACACTCCAGGCGAGAATCTGCAAGTTGCTGCTGGCGAGGCTGGTGGCCGTCGCCGCCAGCCCCGGGCCGAGCAGCTGCACCAGCCATGGCGCCAGCAACGTCAGCAGCAGGCTGGTCACCAGGGCGATCAGCAACAGCGCCGGGAACAACACCGCCAGCCAGTCCAGGCGCTCGCCGTCCTTGCGTTGCAGGTACAGCGGCAGGGCGGCGGCACTCAGCACACCCCCGGCCAGGGACATGCGCAACGCTTCGGGCAAGAACAGCGCGATCAGGAACGCATCGCTGCGCTCGCCCGCACCCCACGCCGCCACCAGCAACCACTCACGGGCAAACCCGAGGCACAGCCCCAGCAAGGTTGCCAGGGTCAACCAGAACGCCGATCCGAGCATGCCTAGGGCCCGACGCTATCGAGCACAGGCTTGCGATGCGCCACGGTCTTGACCTTTGGCAGACGCGCCGGAAACAGCCGCCGCGCCTCCAGCACGTTGATCCCCACCATCAGCCAGAACAGCGCAATCATCACCAGGGCGAAGCTGAAGTAGTGGTCAAAAAAGCCGCTGACCAGCGCCGACAGAATCCCCGCCGTGCTGCCCAGCCAGATCGCATTGTCCTTGGTCAGGCGGATCGGGCCGATTTCCGGACGGGACTCGCGCCACCAGCGCCAGGTCACCGCGATAAACAGCAGCATGCTGATCACCCCGGTCTTGTAGACGAAATTCAGCCACAGGTTGGAAATCCCCAGCAGGTGCGTACCCGGCACCGGAGGGTCAACCTTGAAGCCAATGCCCAGCGGGTAACTGGCCACGGCCTGGGGGAACATGCGGTATTCGTCAAAGCGCACTTCCGTACTCGCGTTCTGCGCCGAAAAGATCGTCGCCAGGCGTTCCTGCAGCGGTGGATACGACACTACCAGCGCCGCCGCCAACGCCACGCCGATCATCAGCAAACGCCCGGTGTACGGCACCCGCCGCGACGCCATCCAGATCAGCACCAGCGCCAGGCTGACCATCGCCCCCCGGCTGCTGGCCAACAGCAGGGCCGCCGCACCCAGGCAGGCAACGCCCAGGCCGAGACCGCGTTTCCAGCCGGTGTTGGTGATGCCGTAGCAGAACGCCAATGGCAGCAGCAGCGCCATGATCCCGCCGGTGGCATTCGGGTGCATCCATGGCGAACCCATCCGCGAGGCCATGGCACCCAGGCCCAGGGACAGGGTGTCGAGGCTGCCGTAGTTCATCAGGGTCAGGATCGGCAACATGCCCGAGGCCGAGCGCGAGCGGATAAATACACCGATGGACATCACCAGCATCGCCAGTGTGCCAAGCAACAAGGCGATCACCAGGGCTTCGCGGTTCTTCTGTTCAACCAGCAGCTTGGCGGCGAGGAACAGCACCGACAGGTTCAGCAGCCAACGCAACCAGTTCGCCACGCCGCTGGCCTCGGCGGTGATGCTGACCTGGCCGACGATAAACGGCACCACTGTGAAGATCATCAGCCACATCAACATGCGGTCGGTAGGGCGCCGCGACAGCGGTGGGGCGGCCGGCAGGCGCGAGAGGAAACCGTGCCAGATCACCGCCGCCCAGGTCAGGGCGATCAGCGCCTCACTGACCGTACTGCGAATCCCCAGGTTGAGGGTGGAGTAGGGCATGAACGTCGCCACCAGGGCGAACAGCAGCAGTCCCCAGAACGGGAACCGCAGAATCGTCACGGCAGCGGCCAGGCCGATCACTGCCAGCACGGCCTTGACCGGGGAAAGAAACAGGATCAACCCACCAAACAGCAGGCCGAAGACGATGGCGACGAGGCTACCCAGTGAGATTCTCAATTCAATTCCTCGATCAGTTCGGCCAGGCGCCGACGGTAGGCCTGGTGGTTGAAGCGTTCGGCCCAGCTGCGTAACTGTTCAGGTGGTTGTTCGACGGGTTGGTCGGCCAGGTGCAGCATCAATTGCACCAGCGCCGCGCCGTCCGTGGGTGAAAACCGCGGTGCCAGCGGCGGGGTGATTTCGTCCAGCGAGGTACCGCTGGCCACCGCCACCGGAGTGCCGACGCTCAGGGCTTCGATCACCGGCAAGCCAAAGCCTTCCGCGTAGGAAGGCTGCCACAGGCGCAAGGCCTTGCGGTAGAGCCCGTGCAATTCAGCGTCGGATACGCCGCTCAAGGCGCGTATCCCCGGGTAGTTGCGTTGTGCTTCGGGCAAATGCTCCAGGCTGCCCACCAGCACCAGTTCCGGCACGCTCGGCGACTGGCTGCGCGCTTGCTGCCAGGCGTCCACCAGGAACGGCACGTTCTTGCGCAATTCCCGGGTACCCACCAGCAGCCAGTAGCGCTCGGGCAGTTGCCGGGCCGAGAGGTCCGCCGGCAGTCCGACAAAACCGACCACCTGGTTGGGCAACACGCGAATCTTTCCTGCCGCCTTGGGAAACAGCCGCGCGGTTTCGTCGGCACTGTACTGCGAAGGCGTCCACACCCGGTCTGCCGTGTGCACCGCATAGGTGATCGACAGCCGATCACTGGCCTTGTAGATCAGCGCCTTCAGGCGGTTGGCGTGATAGTTGTCCAGGGTGATCTGAAACAGGTCATGCAGCAGCACCGCGGTGCGCAGGCCCTGGGGTTTGGGCGGCAGCGGCAGGCCCATATTGAAGGTGCTGATGTACACATCGATATGCTCATTGCGCAGCGCCTTGGGCAGGTAGCCCGCCTCGAAACGCAGGCGCTGGTGCGGCTGGTGCATGGCGGTCTTGGCGCAGCCCCAGTCCGGGCAATGCACGTTCAGGCGCAGCTCATCCCCCAGCGGCGCGACGCTGAAGCGTTCGAGCTCGATGCCGGGCAGGGTGCGCAGGGCATCTTCCAGGGCGTACACCTGGCGACTGATGCCTGATTGCGGCGAGGTGCCGACGGTGCGGTAATCGAGGCCTATGCGCATGCCGGCTCCTTTTGGCTCTGGGGCGACAGTTGCGCGTACACCTGCTCCAGCTGGCTGGCGGCGACGCTCCAGTCATGGGCACGGCGCACATAAGCGCGACCGGCTTCGCCCATGGGAGCAGCGACTTCAGGCTGTTGCAACAGGCGCACCACGGCGTCGGCCAGGCTTTCAGCGGTCTGGCCGCCGAGGTAATCCAGGCCTTCCACCAGGTCCAGGCCGGACACGCCCTGGTCGGTACTCGCCAGCGGCAGGCCGGCGGCCAGGGCTTCAAGCACCTTGAGCTTGGAGCCGCCGCCATGGCGCAACGGTGCCAGAAACACCGAGCAACTCGATTGCAGGGCCAGCAGGTTGGGGACAAAGCCCTGCCATTCGATGCGTCCGTCCTGCCAGCGTTCGCGCCAGCTTTCCGGCATGCCGAAACCGCAGACGCTCATGCGTGCGTCGGGGCAGCGGGCCCACACTTTCGGCAGGATCTCATCCAGTGCCCACTCGATGGCATCGACGTTGGGCGCGTATTCGTAGTTGCCCAGAAACAGCACGCGGCGGGTCGTCGGGTCGGGTCGGGCAGCAGCGAAGTGCGCGCAATCCACCCCGTTGACCACCACCGGTACCGGCTTGCCGGCAATCTGCGCCAGGGTCTGGGCGTCGGCGTCGGTCACGGCGACCACTTGCGCGGCCTGGCGCATCACCCGGTGTTCCCAGCGGCCGTAGCGCCATTGATCGTAGCGTATGAACGGCAACGCCCAGCCGGGCAGGCGGTCGTAAGTCGCGGCGCCGAGGGACGATTCGACATTGTGTTCGGTCAGCACAAACGGCTGGGAGCGACGGGCCAATGCATCTTCGTAAGGCTGGAAGGTGTAGGTATGTTCGATCTGCACCACGTCCCAATGCTCGGTCAGCAAGCGCTCGAAGGTGTCCTGCAGTTCACCCGACAGGCCATTCACACTGGCCAGCAACGGGTACGGCGCAAACAGCCCGGCCAGCAGGGTCTTCAGGCTGCGCAGCGGGCGGCGGGGGAGGATGATCACCTGTTCCAGAAAGGCTTCCAGCACCTGGCGATCCGTCAGCGATACCGCATGTTTGTCATGCAGCAGCAAGGTGATCCGGTGCCCGCGCGCAGCCAGGCTGCGCAGCAAATGAAACTGGCGCGTCTTGCCGCCGCTGGTAGCGGGCCAAGGCGAGTAGGGCAGGATCCAGAGGATGCGCATGGGTGGCTTCAATCCCATAACAGAATTTGCAGGTTCGGCTTGACCGGTACGTCCAGTCCATTGGTGCCACTCAACGGTGTTTCGGTGCCGCGCAACGGGTCATACAAGGTGGCGGTGGTCATGCCCGGCAAGTGCGCGCTGCCGCCACGGGCCGACCAGAAAAACCACACCTTGCGCCCGTCGGCACGGGACCAGCCGATGCTGAACAGGCCATCGGGCAACTGATCGGCGGTGGGTGGGTCGCCGGGGGTCAATTTGGGCCCGCTCACCTGCAGGAAATTCTGCAGCGCGGTGTACGACGGCTTGGGGTTGGCGTCGATGTCGAGCAAGCCATAACTCTGGTCGCGCACGCTGGCGCGCTGGTCCAGGTCGCTCAGGGTGAACAGGAAGATCTTGTCGAAATCCAGCGCGCTCATCAGCGCGACGCGGCGCACGATGTAGTCGGCCTGGCCCTGGGTGGTGATGAAGTCCTGCACCTCTTTCGGGCCTTTGTAGGTCGACCAGCCCCACTCGGTGCTCCACAGGGTATTCACCCCGGCCGCCCGCAGTTTCTGGTTGAGGGCGCTGGTTTTTTCGACAAAGTCGAGGTTCGACGGCGTGTTGCCTTCGGGCAATTGGGTGTAGGGGTGATAGGACATGACGGTATTCAGGCTCGGCACGCCCAGTTGCAGCAGCCCGTCGAGCATGTTCTGGCCGTTGGGCATTTCGCTGAAGAATGCCATGCCGGCGGCCACCACCGGTTTGTTCGGGTTCACCACCCGCAACGCGGCGGCGGTGACTTGCAACAGGTTCGCATAGCCGGCCGGGTCGGCGGCGGGGCGCCAGAACCCCAGCAGGTTCGGTTCGTTCCACACCTGCCACGCATCTACGCTGGGGTAACGCTGTTCCAGCAATGCCATGCGGTTGGCGAAGATATTCGGGTCCTTGGGCGGGAACTGGTCCTGGTACGGCGAGGAGGCGGGCGCGGTGGTGGCGAACTTCGCCGAGCCCACCAGGTAGAACACCGACTTGATCTGGTTCTGCTGCAGCTTGTTCACCAGTTCGTCGAGGGTCGCGACGTTGTACTGGTTCTCGGCGGTTTCCAGCTGGTCCCAGTGCAGGTCCAGGCGCACCCACTCCAGGCCCAGGGCCTTGAGGCGGTCGATCTGCTTCTGATAACGCTCGGGGCTGAACCACAGGAACTGCGCGTTCACCCCCAGGAAGTCCTTCCACACGACCTCTTTGCTGCCCTTGAGCACATGGCTCTCGGCATCGGCCGGGCGGCCCCAAAGAAAGGCGGTCAAACCCAGCGCAGCGACGACTGCGAGGGTAGCGAGGTAAGTCCGTTTACGCGCCATGGTTGCCTCCTGCAACGGTTTGCTCAAACAGGCTCGCGAACTTCTGCGCGGTCACTGGCCACAACCGTTCGCGGCCTATGGCGGCGGCGCGTGCGGCCCAGTCCGTGGCCATGTGCGGGTTGCGTGCGAGCCGCAGCAGTTGTTCGCTCAAGGCGGCTACATCGCCTTGTGGATAGATGGCGCCATTGCCGCTGGCGACTTCCTCGGCAAACGCCCTGGCATCGGAGGTGATCGCGCCGCGCCCGCAGGCGGCAGCCCAGGACAATGCGCCGCTGGTGCCGCGCTGGCGGCCCAGCAGGCCGAGCTTTTTCGATTCGCGATACGGCAGCACCATCACATGGTGCGCCTGGATCGTCTGCGGGATCTCGCTGGCCGGCAAATTCAGCCGCCAGTCGATGGAGCCTGCCAGGCCGAGTTCGGCAATCTGGCTGTTCAACTGCTCCAGGTAATTGCCGCCTGTGCCAAACGCCATTTCGGCGGCAGTGCCACCGGCCAGGGTCAGGCGCACACGGTCACGCAATTCGGGGGCTTTTTCGAAGGCGGCGGCCAGGGCCTGCAACAGGTCTTCGATGCCTTTGCCACGGTAGATAAAACCGAAATACAACAGGTGCAGCGTATCCAGCGGCGGCAAGGCCACCGGCGGGATATCCAGGTTGGCGTGGTTGATCACCGCCACCTTGCCGGCGGGCAATTGCATGCGCGCCGTCAGGCAGTCGGCGCCCAGGCGGGTGAGGGTCACCAGCTGGGTCAGGCCCTGGGCGACGTGACGTTCTTCGCGCAGGGTCAAGGGATCGGCCAGCACCACTGCCGCCTGGGGCAATGGGCTGGGCAAGGATTCCAGCAGGTTCAGCGGAAAGGGCAATTGCTCGCGCCGCCAGACCATGCGTTCCGGGTCATGCACCGTGGCGGTCAACGGCAGGGCGGGGTAGGCCTTGCGCAATTCGCGCAGGGCCAGGAACTCCCCCAGCCGCCCACCGCCCAGCTCGGCGTGGACCAGGTCAACACCCTGCCAGTCGAAACCGGCAATGGCTTGCTTGATCGCCGCCGTGCTGCCGACCACGCCCGTCAAGGGCGTAGCCACCTCGACGCCCAGTTGCTCCAGTGCCGTCTTGAAGTGGTTCGCGTAGTCGGCGATCCCGTTCTTTTCCGGCGGCAGGGGAGCGAGCAGGGCGATGCGCATCAGAACGAACCCCGGTATTTGGCGATGGTTTTCAGCACCTTGACCGGTACCTCGAACTTGCGGCGGTTGATGATAATGCCATCGACCTTGCCGAACGCCGTGGTGAGGATCGACAGTGCGTGTTCCACCACCGGTACCGTGCTTTTTTGCGCTTCCACTACCAGCGCAATCAGGTCGGCACGGCGCAGGTTGATGAACGCATCACGATTGTCCAGCAGCGCCGAAGCATCCAGCAGTACCACCTGGCCCGGAATCGCCGGCTCAACCCCGCCGATCCGCACCCGCACGCCGTTCTCTTCCAGCAACTGGCGCAACTGCTCGACGATAAAGCTCACGCCTTCACCGTGCCGTGCCGAGGTCAGCCCCAGGGTCAGGCCCTGTTCGGCAATACGCTCCAGCGGCAGCAACCCATACAGGCGATAGATGCTCGCGTTGAAGGCGTTGGTGCTTTGCGCGGTGCTGGTGTCCAACTCCGGCAGCGTGGTCCACAGTGGCAGGCCGAATTTGCCTTCCACCAGGCCGCCGTCGTGGATCCGTTGATCCAGCAGGTAGCACAGGTAGATCACCAGCAGGCCGACCACGATGGAGAACGGGATCGCCAGCAACAGCATCAGCAGGGTTTTCGGGAAGACGCGCCCAGGGTTCAGGGTGGCTTCTTCGATCACCGCGATGTTACTGATCTGGCTCTTGTCCAGTTCGCGGTCGATCCGCGATTTTTCCAGGCTGTCGACATACAGCGCGTAGTTTTTCTCGGTGCCGTTCAACTCACGGGCCAGGCGCGCCAGTTCCGGCTCGATGGCCAGGGCGTCCTTGCGCTGGGCTTCCAGTTCAGTCAGTTGCTTCTGCTGTTGCACCAACTGTGTACGCAGCGACTGGTTGCGGCTGGTCTCATCCAGCAGTACCCGTTGCAGGTGGATTTCCAGGGTGTTCGGCGCGCGGTTCTCGGAGCTTTGCACCGTGTCGCTTTCACCGGCGACCTGGGCCTGCATGGCACGGATCGAAGCGTCCAGGGCTTTGACCGGCGGCGCGTTATCCGTATAGGTACGCATCATGTCGGCTTTTTCCAGGAGCTTCTGGTTCAGCAGGCGACGCAAGTCTTGTTGCTGCGGGTTCAACGCGATCTGGCGAACCGTGGTCACCTCTTTGGGCTGGCCCTTGAGTTGGTCACGGGTGCTCTGCAACGCCACGTCGGAGGAAGCGATCAGCCGAGTGGAGTTGAACACCTCGCCACGCAGCACGTTGATCCGCTCGGACAAGTCTTCCAGGCGATCGGTGATGCTCGAGGCGCCGATGTCGTTCAAGTGCGCGAGGATCTGCTCCTTGTAGCTCTTGATCTGCGCAGCGCTGGAAGACACCTGGCCTTCATAGAACGCATACAGGCTCTTGCGGCCCAACGCCTGGGTGCGCTCGTCGATGTAGGTCTCGACCCAATCCTTGACCACCGCCTGGGCGATTTGCGGGTCATCCCAGCGGAAGCTGATGTCCATCACCGTAGAGCCGATGGCGTGGGTCACTTCGAAGTTTTTCTCCAGGCTTTTCGCCAGGCGTTCCACCGGGGTGGTTTCTTCGACGATGCCAACGGTTTCCAGCACCACTCGCACACCGTCAAATACGGCACTGATGCCTTTCTTGACGTACCACTTGGTGCGCTTCCACACGCCTTCCGGCGGCTGCATCTTGTCCATCACGTCGAGGTAATGCTCGGCCACTGCACGCACGATAGGGCGGCCGGTCAGCAGGCGCTCTTCGTCGACAATCGGGTCGCGCTGGGTGCTCGGCATGACGATTGGCTGACGGTTGTCGACCTCGATCGGCATCGTCGAGTCACGCCCTGGTTTTACCAGCAATCGCGCGGTGGATTCATACTTGGCCGGCAGCAGGAACGCCCCCAGCAAAATGATCACCAGCGCGGCAATCGCCGCCAGTTTGAACTCGTGCTTGAAGATGAAGAACAGACGCAGAAGATCACGAAAAGAACGGATCTCGATCATGGGATGTCGCTCCTTTAGTGGTTCGTGGTGTAGCTGTAGCCCACACCAATGGATTTGGTGAAGGGAATCAGCTGGTTCAGGTAAGTGTCCACGCCTTGGATCCGTTCGCCGACGTTGGACTTGGGTACAAACACCACGTCACCGCGTTGCAGCGCCACGGGCTTGCGGCCCAGTGCGCCGTTCTTCAGGTACTGGCTGAAATCGAGGAAGTAGGCGTGATAGACGCCTTGGCCATCTTCACGCAGCAGGGCGACCATGCTCGCGTTGCCCACCGAGCTCACGCCGCCGGCACCGAGAATCGCCTGCTCCATGGTCGGGGCCGTGGCGATGGAGACAGCCGACGGGTTTAATACCGCGCCGCCGACGATCACCGTGTTGCCCGGCGCCTGGTTGATGTTCACCGTCACCCGAGGCTCGCGATACACCGGCGCGAGTTTCTGGCTCAGCTCGGCGGCGACTTCCGCCGGCGTGGGCCGCGCCACCTGGATCGGCCCCAGGAAGGGATAGTTGATCTTGCCGTCGTTCTGCACGGTGTACAGCGTCAGCTCGTAAATCGTGCTGACGTTGAACGCCGACAGGGTTGGCATTTCCCCGGCATCGCGGACAATCCGCAACTGGTCGCCGATGCGGATCCGCTCCACCGCCGGTGGCAGTTGGGCCATGCGATCGAGGGCCTGCTTGCCCTCGTCCACCGTCTTGCCATCGGGCGCGACGATCCGCGCGGGCGTATTGCAGGCGGCCAATGCCATCATGGCCAGGACGAGCAAGGTTCGTTTCATCAAAGGGGTCTTCCTGTAGGTCATGATGCTCACCTCCAATAACCGGGGAACATGCTGATGCGCCGCTTGAGGGCGAGGGGGAGCTGGCGCTCCAGATGGCCCAGCCGGTAGCCGAGCAATTTGAACGCGCTGCGCACCAGTACTTCGGGTACGCGGTGCAATGCACCGGCTTCGCGTAACGCTCGAAGCTCGGCCAGTACATAGCGTTTACCTTCACCGCCGGCATCGCCAAAAGCCTGGCGGATCCACGGCTCGCGGCCGTAGAAAACGCCAATGTCGAAGTAGCGGTGAAACTCATCCATGAGACGGTAATCGTGGGAGTGATAGACCAGGGCGGTGGCGGCGTAGCGCACCTTGTAGCCTTCCAGCAGCATGCGGGCGGCGACGTAGGCGTCCTCGCTGCCGATCACATCCGCGGGGAAGCCACCGACGGCTTGCAGGGCGCTGCGCCGGTACACCGAAAACGAATCCGAGCTGAAGCAGGTCTTGATCCCCAGCTCCGGCGCATCAGCCAGGCTTTTGCTGCGGCTTTGCGGCGGGTAATTGAAGTGGCGTGACTGGGCGCCCAGCACGCCGGCATCCGGGTGCGGCAACTGGCGGCCGTAAGCGACGCCGTTGAGCGGGTCCAGTTCCAGTTCGCCCACCAGGTTGGCGAACGTCTCGGGTTCGGCGGGGATCGCGTCCTGGGTCATCACGATCAGCGCGTCGCCGTCGACTTGCTCGCTGGCCCAGCGGCGGGTGCCGCCATGGTTGAAGTCCTTGGCATCGATCACTTCGACCCGTACGCCGAACTCGCGAAAACGCGCCACGGTGTCATCGCTGGAAGCGCTGTCGACCACCAGGGTTTCGTCCGGTTGCAGGGTTTGCATGCGCAGCGCCGGCAGCAGCCGGTCGAGGTGGCTGGAAGCGTTGCGGGTCGGGATGATCAGGGCGGTACGCATCACTTCTTCACTTCGGCCGGAGCCCGGCCGTAGATGTCGTCAAAACGCACAATGTCGTCTTCGCCCAGGTACTCGCCGCTCTGCACCTCGATCATCACCAGGTCGATGATGCCGGGGTTGGTCAGGCGGTGCTTGTGCCCGGCCGGAATGTAGGTGGACTCGTTGGCGTTGATCAGGAATTCACGGTCGCCGTTGGTAATCATCGCCGCGCCGCTGACCACCACCCAGTGCTCGCTGCGGTGATGGTGCATTTGCAGGGACAGCGAGGCCTGGGGCTTGACCACGATGCGCTTGATCTTGAAGCGGCTGCTTTCTTCCAGCACGGTGTAGGTGCCCCACGGCCGGGTGACGGTGCGGTGCAGGCTGAATGCCGGATGGTCCTGGCGCTTGAGCTCGGCGACGATGTAGCGCACGTCCTGGCTGCGTTTGGCGTCGGCAATCAGGATCGCATCCGGGGTGTCGACGACGATCAGGTCGCGCACGCCCACTGCGCCCAACACGCGCTTGGGCGAGTCGATGTAGCAGTTGTGCACGTCATGCAGGATCGCCTGGCCATTGACCTGGTTGCCGTTGGCGTCGCTGGGGGTGAGTTGGCGCACCGCGTCCCAGGAACCGATATCACTCCAGCCGATGTCGCAGGGCACCACCGCCACTTGCGCGGATTTTTCCATCAGCGCCACGTCGATCGAGATGTCGGGCGCCGCGCCGAAACCTTCAGCGTTCAGCTCGCGCTGACGGCAACTGTTGTTGTTCAGGCTGTGGCCGTGCTCGAGGGCGGCCTTGGCGGCGTCCAGCACGGCGGGGGCGTGCAGCGCCAGTTCCTCCAGCAATGTACCGGCCTTGAAGCAGAACATCCCGGCATTCCACAGGTGCTTGCCGCCGTCCAGATAGCCCTGGGCGGTGGCCAGGTCGGGCTTCTCGACGAAGCGCTTGACCCGGAACCCCTGGCCCAGCGCCTCGCCTTGTTCGATATAGCCGAAGCCGGTTTCCGGGTGGTCGGGCTGGATGCCGAACGTCACCAGGTAGCCGGCCTCCGCCAGTTCGCGGGCCTGGGTGACGGCATCGGCGAAGGCGCTTTCATCAAGAATCAGATGGTCGGCGGGCAGGATCAGCAACTGCGCCTCGCTGCCGAAGTTTTCCTGTACATGCAGGGCGGCCACGGCGATGGCGGCGGCGGTGTTGCGCCCGAACGGCTCCAGCAACAGGTCAAGGGCCAGATGGGCCTTGTTGACCACGCGGTAGTCATCGAGGGTGCGAAACAGCAGGTCGCGGTTGGTCACCGTCAGCACGCTTTCCACACCCGGCAGGTGACTGGCCCGCAGGAACGTCTTCTGCAGCAGGCTCTGGTCATCACGCATGCGCATGAAAGGCTTGGGCATGTTTTGCCGCGACACCGGCCACAGCCGGGTGCCCGAACCACCGGAAATGATGCAGGGAATCAAGCCGTTGAGGGTGTTCATCAATAGACTTCCTTGGTCGAAAGGACGGCCGGGACCGTCATGAAAACGATGTACAAGTCGAACCACACCGACCACTTCGAGATGTACTCCAGGTCGTACTCAACGCGTTTCTGGATCTTGAACAGGGTGTCGGTTTCACCACGATAGCCGTTGATTTGCGCCCAGCCAGTGATGCCCGGTTTTACCCGGTGGCGCGAGCTGTACTCGCTCACGGCAACTTCGTAGGGCACGCCGGCGGCCTTGGTCGCGGTGGCATGGGGCCGCGGGCCGACCATCGACATGTTGCCCAGCAGCACGTTGAACAGCTGCGGCAGCTCATCGATGCTGGTCTTGCGAATGATCCGGCCCACGCGGGTGATGCGCGGGTCGCCGCGGGTGGTCTGGCGGTCGGCGTTGAAGTCGCTCATCTCGGCGTACATCGAGCGGAACTTGAACACCCGGATCACGTTGTCGTTGTAGCCAAACCGGTTCTGGCGAAACAGCACCGGGCCCTTGGAGTCGAGCTTGATGGCAATCGCCGTGATCAGCATGATCGGCGACAGTGCCACCAGGCCCAAGGTTGCCAGGATCAGGTCTTCACAGCGCTTGATAAACGGCGACCAGCCCCGCAGCGGCACATGGGAGGTGTTGAACATCAGGATGCCGCCCACATCGGTGATGCGGCTGTGGCCATAACGCAGGGCGGCCATGTCAGGCACCAGCATGACGTTGACCGACATCTGCCGCAGGCGCTTCACCAGCCCGTTGATCCGCTGTTCGGCGGCCCAGGGCAGGGTGATCATCACCTGGTTGACCTGCTCGGAGCGGATCAGCTTTTCCAGGTCGCGCGTGTTGCCCAGCAGCGGCAGGTTGCTCAGTTCCTTGGGGATGCGCTCGGTGCGGTCGTCGATAAAACCGATCAGTCCGGAACGGATATCGCCGTTGCGTTGCAGATGGTCGGCCACGTGCACGGCGGTGTCGGTGAAGCCGAGGATCACCGTGCGTTGCAGGTATTTGCCGCTGGCCATCAGGTTGCGGAACAGGCGCAGCATCACGATCCGCTCCAGCCCGAACAACGCAAGGCTAGTGATAAACCAGAACGCCAGGTTGCGCGGGCTCAACTGCGGGAACATCAACAGAATCTGGTACATGAACAGCAGGATGCAAAAGGCCGCGGACCAGGCCACCAGCATGGTGCGAAACCGCAGGCGATTGCTGAACAGCTCCTCGGAGTAAACCCCCATGGCCTGGAACAGAATGATCGTCAGGATCGCGAAAAACAGCAGCAAGCCGAGAAAGTGCGCGCGCAGTTCGGGGGCCATCGGGTCTGGATAAAACAGCAGGATCAGTGCTGGAAAAACGGCGGTGAGGCCGTGCATCAATTTTACGAAAACAACAAAGAACTCAATGAAACCGGCCCGGGTCAAAAACAGGCTGTCGACTGACGACTTCTCGCGCATAAAAACATCCCTCATTGCACACCAGGGCTTCCTTGTTCGGCTGCTCATCCATAAAGGCAGGGCTTGCTTTATAAGTGGCGCCAGACGAACGGTTACTTCGCTGGGTAATACGCAATTACCTATCTATCTGCAGGGAATTTGCGGGGTAATGGCTAAATGATGGTTCCCTTTTCGTCGCTCGTCAAGGTTTTGACTTTTTTATAAGACCTTCGGTCTAGACACGTCAGGTGCTCTTCCGTGTGACAGTTTGTTGACTGTCTTGGTCGGATTTCCGGGTTTTCCCGGAACAAAATGCTGGCGTTTTGGAGTGTAGGAACAAATTTGGGAAATTTCCTGCGGCTGAGGAAAACCTTTTTTTGACGGAGGTCGGATGCGGGGTTTTTCGGGGACAAGCGATGAGTGGTGAGGACGTGAGTCCGTCACCACATTGAGGCGGTACTAACCTTAAAAATTGCCTTTCAAACTGACGGTAAAGTTGCGCGGTTCGCCGTAGAAATTACCCCAGTCGGCCGTTCCCACCGTCTGATAGTAATTTTTGTCGAAGAGATTGTTACCGTTCAGCGCCACCGTCCATGTGTCATCAACCCGGTACGCCAACCGCGCATTCCATACCGCATAACCGGCTTGTTCCAGTTTGATGCCTTGAATTCGGTAGTTGCTGCTCTGGGCGTTGACGCCGGTGCCGACGCTCCATTTCGACAGTGTGCCGTCCAACTGATAATCGCCCCACAAGCGCAGCATGTGTCGCGGCACGTAGCTGTTTGCGACCGCGCCAATGGCGGCGCTGTTGATGTTGTTGAGATTCTTGGTCTGGGTGTAGGTGTAGCCGCCCGCCACTTGCAAGCGTTCCAGCAACTCGCCACTCAACTCGGCTTCGACACCTTGTGCGCGAACCTTGCCAGTGTCGGTGTAGCAATAGCCGTCTGCCGAGGTACCGCATTGGGTGGTGTAGTCGGTTTCGGCGGCGTTTTTCTCGATAGCGCGGAACAATGCCAGCGAGCTGTTGAGGCGCCCCTCAAACCATTCGCCCTTGATGCCCAGCTCGTAGTTTTCGCCGATTTTGGGCTTGAGGGCAGCCCCGGTCACCGTGGCGTTGGAGCTTTGTGGCTGGAAGATATCGGCGTAGCTGGCGTACACCGAAAGGTTGTCGTCGAGGTCATAGATCACCGCGGCGAACGGCGTGACTTCACCGGTTTCCTTGGTGCGTGCATCCTGCAGGGCCCATTCGCCCCAGGCGAGGTTATTCGACTGGCGGCGGTTTTCGAACCAACTGACGCGACTGCCGAGCACCACCATCAATGGCTCGGCCAGCCTCAGGCGCAAAGTGGCGTAGGTACCGTACTGGGTGGCGGTTTCCTTGACGGTGCCGCCCCGGTACATGTTGGGCCAGAAGGTATCGTTGGCGGGCTGCGGGAAGTGGTGGTTGGGCAGGAAGATACTTTGCCGGTCGGGCAGGCTCCGGATCGCGTAGACATCGTCCTGGGTGCCACGGCTGCCATTGGCGCCGATGATGAGTTCATGCTGCAAACCGAACGCTTCGAACTTACCGTCCAGGTAGGCATCCAGTCCGAAATCCCGGTGGTCGTAGTCAAACAGCGCGGCGTACATCTCGGCGGTTGGCGCCGGATCACCGTACTTCACGGTGCCTTGGCTGGCGGCGTATTTGATGTCTTGCAGGTTGCGGCTGTTCACCGCCGTGACCTTGAGTTGCCAGTCGTCGTTGAAGTGGTGGGTGAGGTCGGCAAACAGCGTAGTGCGTTGGCTCTGCCAGTCGTTCCAGGCCTGGCCCAGGCAGGTGGATCGGCTCAGGCCGATGCTCTTGCCGTCGCTGTAGCGCGGCACACCGCCCCAGCAGGGCGTTGCATCGACATCTTCGTAGCTGGCACCGATGCCCAGGGTGGTGTCGGGCGAGAGGTCAACATCCAGTGCGAGGTAAACAGCTTGGTCCTGGCGCTTGGAGACGTCCATGTACGAGCCACGATTCTGTTGGCTGACCACGGCGCGCCCGCGTACGGTGCCGCTGTCATTGAGCGGGCCGCCGGTATCGACGTCGGCGCGGTAGTTGTCCCAGGTGCCGGCAGACAGCGACAGGCTGGTGGTGGGTTTGTCTTGTGGCCGCTTGCGCACGAAGTTCACCGCACCACTGGCGGTGCCGGCGCCCTTGAGCATGCCGGCCGCGCCCTTGAGCACTTCCACCCGGTCATAGATCGCCATGTTGGCGGTGAAGCTGTCGGCCTGTACGTAGTCTTTGCCGATGTCCAACGGCACACCGTCGAACTGGTATTGGCCGAGCATCTTGAAACCACGGGAATAGAAATACTTGCCACCCATAGGTGAGTCGTAGGTGGTGATACCCGGGGTGTGTTCCAGTAATTGATCGATGGTGGTGATGTTCTGGTCGTCGATCAGCTTGCGGGTCATGACGCTGACCGATTGCGGTGTTTCCCGCAGGCTGTGGGCGCCCTTGCCGATGGTCACCGCGCCGGTGGTGTAGGAACCGCTGCCGTCAGTGGTGACGCCGAGGTGTTCGCCGGTCACGGTGGTGGCGCCCAGGTTCAGCGCGCCGGTGTCCGCGACTTGCGGCAACAGCAGCCAGGTGTTGTTGCTCTGGCGTTGGGCTTGCAAACCCTGGCCCTGGATTAATTGGCTCAAGGCCTGTTGGCTGTCCAGTGCGCCGTTGAGGCCGGGGCTGGTCTTGCCGGCGACGCTGGTGGCGTCATAGGACAGGCTGATACTCGCCTGGCGCGCAAACTGGTCGAGCACCGTGGCCAATGGGCCGGGTGCAATGTTCCAGTCACGGGCCTGGGTGTCGCTGACAGGCGTTTGCGCCATGACCGCCAGGGGCAGGGCGCTGCCGTTCAGGCAGGCACCGAGCAGGGCGGCGTGCACCGCATGCTTGAGGGGAGAACGCTTGGAGGGGAACGCTTGCATGACCGCGGAATGCTCCTGAAGGAAGTGGACAGAATCGGCCTGTTGATCGGCCTTTCCTTACAGGTCGAGCGAAGATGAGAATTCACCTCATTTATTTTCGGAAGGTCATGCACGAGCTGCGACGGTCACCCAATAACGGCTGCGATAGGTGATGTTCACCGACAGTGCCTGTGCCACCAGGGTCAGGACCTGATCGGTATCGTCCAACTGGTAAGTCCCGGACACACGCAGGCCGGCGACCGCTTCGCTGCAGCGCACCAGCCCAGTGCGGTAACGGCTCAGCTCCGCGAGGAAATCGTCCAGACGCATGTTGTGAGCGCTGATCACACCGTCGCTCCAGGCCCAGGGATCCAGGCCCGTGGTGGCGGGTGGACGCAAGCCGTTTCGATCAAACAGCATCTGCTCGCCGGGCTGTATCACCCCACGTGCGCTGGCCTGATGGCTGTCGGCGAATACCGCGACGGTGCCTTTTTGCACGGCGAGCAAGGTGCCGTGGGGCTCCTCGCGCACCATGAACCGGGTGCCCAAGGCGCGCAGATAACCGTCGCGGGTTTGCACCCAGAAGGGCCGTGGCGCGCTACCGTCGGCGCCCATGTCGATCAGGATTTCACCCTGGCGCAACTGCACCAGACGCCTTTCGGTGTTGAAGACTGTGTCGATGGCGCTGGCACTGTTGAGCTGGATACGGCTGCCATCGTCGAGGGCGACCCAACGCCGCTCTCCGGTGGCGGTGCGGTAATCAGCCAGCAGGCCGGGCAATGGCGTGTAGTCGCGGCCGAACCATGTCAGCCCTGCGGCACCGGCGAACAGCCCGAGTAACTTCAACCCTTCACGGCGGCTGATGCGTTGGCGGGCACCTTGCAAGGCATGGCGGCCGACCTGTGCCGGCAACTGCGCAAACTCGTCACTCATCGACGAGACCCGTTGCCAGGCCTGCTGGTGGTCGCTACTGGTTTCAAGCCAGCGTTCGAAGGCTGCGGTGGTGGCGTCATCGGCAATATTGAACCGCAGCTTGATCATCCACTGGATCGCCTGGTCCACCAATGGCGGATTAGCCTTCGGCATAACGCAACCGATAACAGGCATGCAGTGCCTTGGCCAGGTCGCGCTCCACGGTGGCCTTGGACACCCCCAGGCGCTGGGCGATCTGTTGGCAGGTCAAGCCGTCCAGTTGCGCCAGCAAAAACGCTTCGCGCACCCGTGGCTTGAGTTGGTCCAGCAGGCGGTCGATGCGCTCCAGGCTGTCGAGGATCAGCAGGCGGGTTTCTTCCGACGGCACCTCGACTTGCGGGAAATGCGCGAGACTCTCCAGATAGGCACGCTCCAGTTCGCGGCGGCGATACTGGTCGATCATCAGGCTGCGGGCGATGCTGCTCAGGTAGGCCCGGGGTTGCAGCAAGGCTTGCTGCTTGCGCGCATTGAGCAGGCGCACGAAGGTTTCCTGCGCCAGGTCGGCGGCGTGCTCACGGCAGCCCGTACGCCGGCTCAACCAGCCGCGCAGCCAGGAATGATGGGCATGGTAGAGCTGGCCGATGGCGGCATGATCCAGTGGGTGGTCGCTCGACATGGGCATCCTGGCGCGGGCGTCTTAATTGATAACGGTTCGCATTCTATGCGTTGGCCAGAGGATTGGGCAATCGTTGCCGTGTGGATTTGGCCGGATGCACAAACCCACACAGGCTTGACGGGGTTGCGGCTAAGCCTTGCGCAGGTGCAAACACTCAATCGAGCGGTCGACGGTGGTCTTGGCAATTTCCAGCAAATGCCACACCGCCAGCAACTTTGCCCGCTCGGGGCTTTGCAGCAGTTCGCCGCAGTCGAGAGCGGTGGCCGAGGCGCTGCTGAGCAGGCTGGCGGTGTAGAGCAGGGAGTCTTCGAAGCTCAGGTCTTCGTTGACGGTATGGAAGCCCTGGGAAGGCAGGTAGTGTTCGAGGGCGCGATTGAAGGCCGCGCGGTTTTTGAGCAGGTCGATGGGTGGGTCGGGGACGGGTTTATTCATGGTGTAACTCCATATGTTTTAGGAGCTGACACCCGTCGCGACTAAACGAGGGTGGCGGCTATGCGCAGGTTAGTCGACCGGCCACATGGAAAACCGGCGCACCCGAAGGCGCCCTACGCATAGCCACCATAAAACTTCATGAGAACCATGCGCCATGTAAGACCCGGGCGACTAAACCCGATCACTGATGAGCAGTGACGGGGCGAAGACTAGCCACAGGTTCCAATGGGCACAAGGCCGAAAGATTGTCTCGGAAATGTCCCGCAAATCAAAGGGATTTACCCTGCTGGCCCTTTATTCATATCCGAATTGCCTCGCGAATTTTCCCCAAGGCTATTCTCAACGTCGCCAAATCAATCGACCCCAGCGCCACCCGCAACGCATGCGGCACATGGGCCGTACAGGCAAACGGCTCGGCACTGGTGACCCGCACACCCTGGCCCTCAAGCGCAGCCACCACTGCATCCGCCCGCAGACCTTCCGGCAACACCAGCCACAGGTAATACGACGCCGGATGCGCAATCACCTCACACCCTCGCAAGACCTCCCGGGCCAGCGCCTGGCGTTGGCGTGCATCCTGGCGCTTGTGCTCTTCCAGTGCATCCACTGCACCGGATTCTATCCAGCGGCACGCCAGGTTCACCGTGAGCGTCGGCGTGCTCCAGGTCGAGACACGGATCGCTTGCTCCAGCGCCGGCACCCACGCCTTGGGCGCGACGATAAACCCCACCCGCAACCCCGACGCCACACTCTTCGAAAGGCCAGACACATACACCGTGCGCAGCGGCGCATAAGTAAACAACGGCTTCGGTGCGGGCTCGGCGAGAAAGGCGTAGGCGCCGTCTTCGATCAATAGAAAATCGTAGCGTTCAGCCAACGCTGCAAGGCGCTCGCGGTCGGCTTCACCCATCACTGTGCCCAGCGGATTGTGCAACGTGGGCATGCAATAAAAAGCCCGCACCGGGCGCCGTTTGCACAAAGCCTCCAGCGCATCCAGATCCGTATGCCCAGCCGGTTGCGGCAGCGGCTCCAGGTCGATGCGCTGGGACTGGGCCAGGGTTTTCAACCCGGGATACGTCAGCGCATCCACCGCCAATACATCCCCCGGTTGCAGCAGCGCCATCAGGCTGACGGCGAGGCCTTGTTGCGCACCGTTGACGATCAGCACTTGCTCGCCACTCACGCGAATCTGCCGATTGCGCAGGTGCCGCGCGGCGGTCTGTCGTTCATGGGCGCGGCCACCCTGCGGGGCGGAATGCAGCAGCGCATCGAGGTCGCCCGAGGCGGCAATGGCACGCAAACCGTCGCGCAGCATCTCGGCCTGGCCCGGCAACGAGGGGTAGTTGAGGCTCAGGTCCACGGTGCCCGGTTGGAGCGGTTGTTGCACCAGGCCCATGCCCCGCAGCAACGTGGTGTCGCGCACAAACGTCCCGCGTCCCGGTTCACCCACCACCAGGCCGCTGGCCTCCAGTTCGCTGTACACCCGCAAGGCAGTGGCGAGGGCGATGCGATGGCTGTTCATCAGGCTACGCAGGGTCGGCAACTGGGTGCCCGGCGGCAACTGGCCGGCGCGAATCCGCGTGGCCAGTTCATCGACGATCAGTTTGTAGCGGACCTGAGCCATGGTGCGTCCCTGTGCAAAGTGTATCTAGATCAATTTTTTGTTTGTATCAGGTGGGCTGATTAATCTACAGGCTTTCCCGGCGGATGGCTTGAGCATGATCGACCTCGCAACCCTGGCTGTGTTCTCTGGCGCAGTCCTGCTGCTGTTGTTATCCCCGGGTCCGAACATGGCCTTCGTCATCAGCCACGGTGTGACCTATGGCTGGCGTGGCGGGGTGGCATCCGGGTTGGGCATCAGCGTGGCGGACCTGCTGCTCACGGCACTGACCGCGACCGGCGTGACCGCTCTGGTCGCCAGCTGGCCGCCGGCCTTCGACCTGATTCGCTACGCCGGGGTGTTGTACCTGCTGTGGCTGGTGTTCAAGACCCTGCAGAAAACGCCCGCCCTGGACACGGCCCACGTCAGCCGCGTGCCGCTGGGCCGAGTGTTTGTGCGGGCCATGCTCAACAGTTTGCTCAACCCCAAGGCGCTGCTGTTTTTCATGGTGTTCCTGCCGCAATTCGTCAGCCCCGAGGCGGGCCCCATCGCGCTGCAACTGGTGCAACTGGGGATCATCCTGACGCTGATCAGCGGTGTGTTTCATGCCGTGCTGGGGATTTTTGGCGGGGCGGTGAGCCGGTTTTTTGCCGGCAAACCGGGGAGCGCAGGCTTACAGAAATGGGGCCTGGCAACCGTGCTGATGGTGCTGGCCGTGCGCTTGGCATTGATGTCTCGCCCGACGTGAAACATCACTCATAAAAGGACGTTACCCATGTACATCGCAGCCTTTATCTACAAGCCCGGCGAACGGGATGACGAGTTCCAGCGCCTCACGAATCTGATCGACGCACTGGCAGCAAGGCTGCCGGGATACGTGGGGGCCGAGTCGTGGCGTTCGGCGGATGGCGGGTTGATCAACGCCAGTTATTACTGGCGTGACGAGGCCTCCATTCGCGCCTTTGCCAGCCACCCGACCCACCTGGAAGCCAAGCGTCTATACCGCCGCTGGTACGGCGGTTATCACGTGGTGATTTCCAAAGTGGAGCGGGCGTATGGGGACGGCACCATCGGGCATTTGGTGCCCGCCGACCGCCACGGGCGGGCGAACGCTTAACCCAACCTGGCCGCCGCCCGTGCCGCGATTTCACCCCGGGTCTTGCGCGACTCGGCGGTGCGCTTGCGGGCTTCTTCCAGTACATGTGGCGGTGCGGTTTCCGGCCGGCCAGCATTGAACGGCGGCGCCGGGGCGTACTCAATCTGCAACTGCACCAGTTGCGCCGCCGCCTCGCTGTACAGCTCGGCGGCCAGGGTCAGGGCAAAGTCGATCCCGGCGGTAATCCCGCCACCGGTCAACAGGTTGCCGTCACGCACCACGCGCTCCTGCACCGGGATCGCACCGAGCGGTGCGAGCAGGTCGTGGTAGGCCCAGTGAGTGGTCGCGCGACGCCCGCGCAGCAAGCCCGCGGCACCCAGCACCAGGGAGCCGGTGCACACCGATGTCACGTAGCGCGCGGTCTGGGCCTGTGTCTTGAGAAACGCCAGGGTCTGCTCATCCTCCATCAATGCCCCGACGCCAGAACCGCCGGGCACGCAAATCACATCCAGCGTCGGGCACTCGTCATAAGTGGTGCTGGGGGTAAACACCAAGCCGGTGCTGGAGGTGACCGGCGCGAGGTCCTTCCACACCAGATGCAGCTTCACATCCGGCAGCGATCCCAACACGTCGTAGGGCCCGGTGAGGTCCAGTTGCTGGATGCCGGGGAACAACAAAAAGCCGATCTGCAAGGTCATTGGGACTGCTCCTGATAAAGGGATGGACGGCTTCACTCTAGTCACCTAGGCTTTGGCGCATACGCCATTGAGCCCACGAATTACGCCAACATGCCCAGAATCATCAACGTACTCGCCTTTCCCAATGTGCAGGTGCTCGACGTCACCGGGCCCTTGCAAGTATTTGCCTCGGCCAATGACCTGGCGCGCCAGCAGGGCTTGCCGTTGCCCTATGCGGTCAGTGTGATTGCCGCGCAGGCCGAGCCGGTGATGACCTCGGCGGGCCTGGCCCTGGTGGCCGAGCCACTGCCGCCTGCCGATGCTCCGTGCGACACACTGGTGATTGCCGGCGGCTGGGGGGTGTACGGCGCCGCCGAAGACCCGGCGCTGGTGGACTGGGTTCGGCAAAAAGCTACCCAGGCCCGGCGCATGACTTCGGTGTGTACCGGCGCCTTTTTGCTGGCCGCCAGCGGTTTGCTCGACGGCCGCCGCGTGGTGACCCACTGGACGCGCTGCGAAGAACTCGCGCGCAAGTACCCACAGCTGACGGTGGAGGCCAATCCGATTTTCATCCAGCAGGGCAACCTGTGGACCTCCGCCGGCGTGACCGCCGGTATCGACTTGTGCCTGGCGCTGGTGGAGGAGGACCTGGGTCGCGCCGTGGCCCTGGAAGTGGCGCGGCACCTGGTGGTGTTTCTCAAGCGCCCCGGTGGGCAATCGCAGTTCAGCGTGACGTTGTCCCTGCAAAAGGGCGGTAGCCGTTTTGCGGAGTTGCACGCCTGGATCGCCGAACACCTGACCCTCGATTTGAACGTTGCCACACTGGCCGCCCAGGCGGGCATGAGCGAGCGCAGCTTCGTGCGCCACTACCGCGCCGAAACCGGCCAGACGCCGGCGAGGGCCGTCGAATTGATCCGTGTGGAAACCGCCCGCCGGCAATTGGCGGACAGCAGCGCGTCGATCAAGCGCATCGCCGTGCACTGCGGCTTTGGCTGCGAAGAAACCATGCGCCGCAGCTTCCTGCGAGCGGTATCGATCACGCCCCAGGCCTATCGTGAACGGTTTTCCTCACCCGGTTGAAGCGAAGCCTGTTTGAACGAATAGGTACGTTTTTGTATCAAGGTGCTATGTTACTCACAGTCCATTGCGCAGTGTCTTGATCCCAGGCCTCTACGTCGCGGTTTTGAACCTTCCCGGCGTGCGCACAGCTCATGAATTCACTACCTCCTGTCCTTGTCGAACTACGTGCGGCGACCGCTGCGCTGCACCGACGCCTCGATACCCGTCTGCCGTTTTCCCGCATGGACCTGGCGTTGTACCGCGAGTTGATGAGCGCCTACTACGGCTTCTATCAGCCGCTGGAGCGCGCCCTGGCGCCGTGGGGCGAGATCATCCCGGACCTGGAGTGGGGGCGGCGCAGCAAAACTCCGTACTTGCAGGCGGATTTGCGGGCGCTGGGCCTGGAAAACCTGCAGATCGATGCCTTGCCGATATGCCCCGAACTGCCCGCCATCACCAACGTGGCCCAGGCCTTGGGCGCCCTCTATGTGGTGGAAGGCGCCACCCTCGGCGGCCAGGTGTTGCGCGACCTGATCGAGATCAAGATTGGCGTGGGCTCCACCAATGGCGGCGCGTTCATGAATGTGTACGGGGCCGAGACCAGCGCCCTGTGGCAGCGCTTTATGGCGTGCCTTTACCCGCTGCGAACCGCGTACGAGCGCGTGGAGGCGGTGAAGGTCGCCGAGTCGACCTTCCTGTGTTTCGAGCAGTGGCTGGACCGCTGCGGAGTGCTGCGATGACCACGGTCGATACGCTGATCGACGATTGCGCCAGCGAACCCATCCATATCCCCGGCTCGATCCAGCCTCACGGGTTGTTGTTGACGCTGAGCGAACCGGCGCTTGAGGTGCTGCAAGCCAGCAGCAACCTGAGCGTCGCGCTGGGCCTGGACGCGCAACGCCTGTCGGGCCAGGCGCTGGCCAGTGTGCTGGGCAGCGAAGCGGCAGTACAGGTGAGTCGTGCCCTGGCAGACCTGGACGCCTTTGAGGAGGACGTGCATCAACTGACGCTGGATGGCTACGCCTACGACATCCTGCTGCATCGTCATCAAGGCCTGCTGTTTCTCGAACTGGAGCGGAGCCTCACGCTTGAGCACAGCGCTGTGAAGCAGCTGTCCCGAACGCTGCGCCGCTTGCAGTCGGCGAAGACGCTCGACAGCTTGTACCAGATCAGCGTGACCGAGATTCGTAGCCTCACCGGTTATGACCGGGTCACCTTGTACCGCTTCGAGCAGGAAGGCCACGGCAAAGTGATTGGCGAGGCCCTCAGCGACGGCATGCAGCCGTACCTGGGATTATGTTTTCCCGCGTCGGACATCCCGCCCCAGGCCCGCGAGCTGTACCGGCTGAACTGGATCCGCGCGATTCCCGACGCCGAGTACCAGCCGGTGCCGATCCTGCCGGCCCTGCGCCCCGACAACGGCCAGCCCCTGGACCTCAGCTTCGCCGTGTTGCGCAGCGTGTCCCCGGTGCACTGCCATTATTTGAAGAACATGGGCGTGCGTTCCTCCATGAGCATTTCGCTGCTCAAGGACGACCAGCTCTGGGGCCTGATCACCTGTGGTCACCGTGAGCCGTTGCGCGTGCCCCATGAACTGCGCACGGCGTGCACCAGCATCGGCCAGTTGTTGTCGATGCAGATCACGTTGCTCCAGGAGCAGCAGGAGCGCCGCCAACAACGTGACAAGGCCGCCATGGTCGAAGAGTTGGTCGCCGCCATGACCGCGGACCAGTGCGATGTGATGGAAAGCCTGTTGCCCTATGCGCAAACGCTGCTGAACCTGACCGCCGCCGGTGGCCTGGCGATACGGGTGGAAGAGCGCCTGCATGTGTTCGGCGTCTGCCCCAAACGGGCTGAAATCCACGCCTTGTACCAGTGGGTGCGTGGGCAGGGCAAAGGCGTGGTGCACAGCCATCAATTGTCGGTGGACTTTCCCCCGGCGGCGGCCTACCAGGCCCATGCCAGCGGCCTGTTGGCGTTCTGCCTGCCCAAGCCGGTGGACAACGCGGTGATGTGGTTTCGCCCGGAGGTCCAGTCCTCGGTGGAGTGGAGCGGCCAGCCGGTCAAACATCAGGAACCGGGCAGCACGACCTTGAGCCCGCGCCTGTCGTTTGAGTTGTGGAAGCAGCAGGTCGATGGCAAGGCGCTGTATTGGTCGCTGTCGGAGCTACAGGCGGCGGAGAGCCTGCGGCGCAATGCCCTGGAGCATGACCTGGCGCGCCAGGTGCAACGCGAACATGCTGCGGTGCGGGCGCGTGACGAGTTGGTGGCAGTGGTCTCCCATGACCTGCGCAGCCCGCTGACCATCCTGCTGATGCAATGCGGCATGATGCGCAGCATGGTGCCCGCCGAGGACAACAAGGCGAACCGGCGCCTCTCCACCGCGATTGAAACCATGCAAAACGCCACCGCCCGCATGAACACGCTGCTGGAAGACCTGATCGATATTTCGCGCATGGAGGCCGGGCGCTACAGCGTTTCGCTGCAACGACTCGATGTGGCGGCAACCCTGGACCAGATCTGTTCGATGTGGCAACCGCTGGCGGCGGCCAAGGGTTTGGACCTGACTTGGCGCTCAGTGGACGGGCTGAGTGCCCAGGCCGACCCTGAGCGACTGTTCCAGGTGTTTTCCAACCTGCTGGGCAACGCCCTGAAATTCACCCCGGTGGGCGGTGTGATCGAGGTGATTGCCGAGGCCGCGGGCGATGAGGTGCTGTTCCGGGTGTGCGACAACGGTGTCGGCATCGACCCGGCGCAGTTGCCGTATATCTTCGAACGCTACTGGACCTCCCGCGTGGGCAACCCCACCGGCAGCGGGCTGGGGTTGTACATTTCCCACGGCATCATCGAGGCCCACGGCGGCACCCTGTGGGCTGAAAGCGTGGTGGGGCAGGGCAGCGTGTTCAGCTTCAGGATTTCGGCTGGGGGCTGAGGCTCAGCAGCTCGAATATCGCCTCAAGGGTCGCTTGGGGCGCTTCCTGGGGAATGTTGTGGCCCACGCCGGCCAACACTTCGCGCCGATAAAACCCGCTGAAATTTTCCAGGTCGTCATCTTCAACCGGAGCCGGACCTACGCCGTCATCAGCGCCGCACAACGAGATGCTCGGTACTGAAATCGGCGGTGGCTGTACCAGCGCCTGCTCGATGCTTTCCAGCGCCGGATCACCCGGCGCGTACATGAAGCGGTGCCGGTAGGAATGGACCACCACCTCGACAAAATCCGGGTTATCAAACGAGGGCGCTGTCTTGCCATACAGGCTCGGCCCTTCGGCCCAGGACGGCGACCAGAGCGCCCACAGCAACTGGCAGAACTCACGCCGGTTGGCGGTCAGTCCGTCGACACCCCGTTGGGTATGAAGGTAAAACTGATACCACAGCCGATGCTCTGTTTCCGGCGCCCGAGGCTTGGTCGACGCAGCGATATCCTGAATGTTGTAGCCATCGCCCGTCACCAGGCCGCGCACCCGTTCAGGCCAAAGCGCCGCAACGATACACGCCGCGCGTCCGCCCCAGTCATAGCCCACCAGCGTGGCTTTTTCGATGGACAGGGCATCCATGAAATCCAGCAAATCCTTGGCCAGCGCTGCTTGTTGGCCGGAGCGCATCACCTGATCGTTGATAAAGCGCGTCGGGCCATAGCCGCGCAGGTATGGCACCAATACCCGGTAGCCACGTGCGGCGACCACCGGGGCGATCTCGTCATAGCCACGAGGGTCGTAGGGGAAGCCATGCAGCAGGATCACCACCTCACCGCCTTCCGGGCCATGGGTTTCGTAAGCGATATCGAGCATGGGCGTGCGGATGTGAAGGGTAGGCATGGAGGCTCCGAGGGTGGAGGGAAAGTGTTGGAACTGTAGACCAAGCGGGTTACCGAGTGTGGTTCGAAAGGCTGCAATTGCTTGACTTGTCTAGACCGGCCTGGCGCAAGCCGATGCAATTACCCCAAGGGTCGCGCACCTGGCACATCCACTCGCCGCCCTCGACTTCCATTGGCCCGCGATACAACGTGGCGCCTAACGTGACTGATGTTTCCGTCGGCGACCAGGCTGGCAGTGACGCCGAGTAATGCGTCGGCAGAGCGCCGATCAATACGAGCCTTGTGTCAACGATGGTGTTTGCCAAACAACCTGTGGCGAGGGAGCTTGCTCCCGTTGGGCTGCGCAGCAGCCCCAGGTTTTGTTGAATGTGTTCTTTGAGTTAGATGGCGTTGAGCTTCTTGGGGCCGCTTCGCGACCCAGCGGGAGCAAGCTCCCTCGCCACAGTGAGGGGCTGACTTAAATCTCTGCGTGGGTGATGACGTGTTTGAAGTGGTGTCGCCACAAATCCGCGCCCAGTTTCCCCGAGCGATCCAGCGACGAACCCACGGTCAAATCGCTGATCAGCGTGGGCTGTAATCCGGCATCAAACAACGCAAACCCGGCCGCCAGCACACAGGTATCAGTCTGGATGCCACACACCAGCACTCGGTCCGGCGCGAGGCTTTTCAGGTGGCTGATGGTCTCGGGCGTGGGCGCGTAGCCGTGTTTGATGAAGATATGGTCGGCGGCGATCAGGCTATCGTCGTCGGGCGCCGGCTGCCAGCCGAGTTGGCGGGCGAACGGGGTGATGCTTTCGTCGTGGCGCTCTACGGTGGCCACTGACGGCATGCGACCCAGCAAGGCGTTGATACCGATTACCAGCCAGTCGGGCGGGGCGAAGGAGGGTTGTACATCGATGATCAGTAGGACTTGGCGCATTGGCATCCTGGTATAGATCGAAGGACCACGCATTGTGCACCGGGTACACCTCGTCTCCAAGTCTGGCGCGGTCATGTGGGAGCAGGCAAGCCAGCTCCCACAAGGTTACTCAATTGCCTTCAGATTGTGCTCGGGCTCAAGGCTGCCAAACCGTCTTCACCCCACTCAACTTCCGGTCCAGGAACGTTGCCGCGCTGATCAGCGCCAAATGGCTCAACGCCTGCGGTGTATTGCCCAAATGCCGTGCCTGGTTATCAAATTCTTCGGCATACAACCCCAGCGGGTTGGCATAGCGCAGCAACTGTTCAAACTCCAGATGCGCCTTCTCCACTTGCCCGGCCCGGGCCAGGCATTCCACGTACCAGAACGAGCACGCTGCAAACGCGCCCTCGGTGCCTTGTAGCCCATCAATCTGGCTGTCGTCGTTGCGATAGCGATAAACCATCCCATCGCGCACCAGGCTTTTCTGGATCGCCTCCAGTGTCGACAACCAGCGCGGGTCTGTCGCCGCAACGAAGCGCACCAGAGGCATCAACAGCATCGAGCCATCCAGCGCGGTGCTGCCGATATGCTGCACGAAGTGGCCGCGTTCTTCGTTCCAGAAGTTGCTCCAGATATCGGCATAAATCGCCTGGCGAGTCTGGTCCCAACGGGCAAACGGCGCCGGTAGCGAGCGCTTGGACGCCAGTCGAATCGCCCGGTCCAGGGCCACCCAGCACATCAGCCTTGAGTGCAGGAAGTGATGCTGCTCACCGCGCATTTCCCAGATGCCGACGTCTTTGTGGTTCCAGGTTTCGCAGACCTGGTCGGCTACTTCCACCGTGTGTTTCCAGCCCTCGTGGGAGATGGCCTCACCGTATTTGTTGACCAGGTATACCGCGTCCATCAACTCGCCGTAGATATCCAGTTGCACCTGGTCGTACGCCTCGTTGCCGATGCGCACCGGTTGCGCGCCGCCGTGGCCGCTGAGGTGGCTCAGCTCGGTTTCCGGCAGTTCCTGGCGGCCGTCGATGCCGTACAGGATGTTGATTTTCATCGGCTGATCGCAGCAGTCACCCACCCGGCCTTTCAACCAGCGCATGTAGCCGTTGGCTTCCTCGATAAACCCCAGGCGCATGAACGCGTAGACGGTGAACGAGGCGTCGCGGATCCAGGTGTAGCGGTAGTCCCAGTTGCGCTCGCCGCCGGGTGTTTCCGGCAGGCCGAAGGTGGCGGCAGCGAGGATTGCACCGTGTTTGCGCGAGGTCAAAAGCTTCAAGGCCAGGGCCGAACGATTGACCATCTCGCGCCAGCGCCCACGGTAGTTGGATTGGGAAATCCAGCCGCGCCAGAACTTCAGGGTGCGCTCCAGGCACAGGTCGGTGCAGTCGTTTTTGACTCGGGCATCGTCCAGCCCGCCGAGGACAAACTCGGCGCCTTCTTCCTGGCCGAGTTCAAAGGATGCTACGGCAGCGTCGCCATCCAACTGCAGGGTGTGGCTGCTGGTCAGGCGCAGGCCGGGTTGGTCTGCGGCCTCAAACAATACGTCGCCGTCATCTTGAGAGGCCCGGGTCTGGGCGCGGGCGTAGTCATGACGCACTGCGCAGCGCATATGGATGCTCGCTTTGCCGCTGACCACCCGCACCCGGCGAATCAGGATCGGCAGGTCGTCAACTTCTTCACTGACGGTCAAGAAATCGGTAATTTCCACCACCGCGTCATTACTCAACCAGCGGGTTTGCAGCACGTTGGTGTCGGGCAGGTAGATCTGCTCGCGGCGGGCGTCGGGCAGGTCCGGCGTGAGCTGGAAGATGCCGGCGGCGGGGGAGTCCAGCAATGAGCAAAAGATGGAGGGGCTGTCGAACTCCGGCCAGCAGAAAAAATCGATGCTGCCTTTGTCGTTCACCAGCGCTGCACTGCGCATGTCGCCGATGATGCCGTGGGCATCAATGGCACTTTGTGGTTCGTTTTTCAGATCAACCATTGCCACGAAACTCCGGATAAAGGCTCATGCCGCCATCAATGAACAGGGTGCTGCCCACCACGTAGTCGGAGGCATCACTGGCCAGCCACACCACCGCGTTGGCCACGTCTTCGACGTCACCCACGCGGCCATAGGGAATCAACTTGAGCAGTTCCACTTCGGCCGCGCCTTCGGTGGCGGCGCGGTTGATGGCCGTGCGGATCGCTCCCGGCGCAACGCCGTTGATGCGGATGCGCTGCTGGCTGACTTCCTGGGCCAGGGTGCGCATCAGCATTTCCACGCCGCCCTTGGACGCGGCGTAGTTCACGTGCCCGGCCCAGGGAATCACCTGGTGCACCGAACTCATATGGATAATCTTCCCGGCGGCCCGGGAAACACCTTCGCGGATGCCCTGGCGGTTGAAGATGCGCAACGCGGCGCGGGCGCAGAGGAACTGGCCGGTGAGGTTGACGCCGATCACGGTGTTCCAGTCGTCGAGGGTCATGTCGACGGCAGCGGCGTCTTTCTGCATGCCCGAGTTGGCCACCAGGATGTCCAGGTGCCCGAAGGCATCAAGGGTCTGGGCAAACAGGCGCTCCACATCGGCCTCTTTCGACACGTCGGCGCCAATCGCAATGGCCCGGCCGCCGTTGGCGTTGATCTGCGCCGCCAGTGCTTCAGCCGGCGCCGCCTGGGCGTTGTAGTTCAGTACCACGGCGGCTCCGGCCTCGGCCAGGGCCTTGGCGGCCCCCGCGCCGATTCCGGAACTGGCGCCAGTCACCAGCGCCACTTGTTGCTCCAACGAAATGCGCATTGCCCACCCAACCTTTTTCAGAGTGCCCAACTAGCTGACTGACGGGGCGGCCCACAAGTTCACCGGCTGTCTGGAATGCGACGATGGCTGTCTATATCTATCGTTTTTGCCACAGGACTTTTCGCTAGAATCGACGCTTGATTGATGCGAGACCTCAGCCGATGAACTGCCCACCCCGCCCGTGGCTTGAAGCCTACGCCGACAACTACCGCAACGATGACGTGGTGCATCCCCATTGCCACGCCCAGGCGCAATTGATCCACGGTGTGTCCGGGGTGATGGTGGTCAGCACCGCCCAGGGCAGTTGGCTGGTGCCGTCCGGGCATGCGCTGTGGGTGCCGGCCGGAACCCCGCACGAGATCCGTATGGCCGGCGAAGTGCATATGCGCACGCTGTTCCTCATGCCCGAGGCCGAGCCGGGGCTGGGGCGCACCTGCCAGGTGATTGAAGTGTCGGCATTGCTGCGGGAGCTGATCGTCGCCGCCACGCAGATTGCCGGGCACCACAGCCCGCGTCTGCAGGCCATGATCGAGTTGATCCGCATGGAACTGCTCGCCGCGCCGGTTGTGGCGATGCACGTGCCGGTGCCCGGCGAAGCACGGCTGGCCAGGCTGTGCACGCATTTCATCCGCAACCCTTCTGACGACAGCAGCCTGGAATCCTGGGCCGACAGCCTGAACATGAGCGCCCGCACCCTGAGCCGGGTATTCCAGCGGGAGTTGGGCATGAGTTTCGGTGAATGGCGCAAGCGTGCGCGGTTGGCCCTGAGCTTGAAGTTGCTGGCCCAGGGCGTGTCGATCCTGGAGGTGGCGCTGGAGCATGGTTACCAGAGCCCGAGTGCGTTCAGCGCGATGTTTCGCAAGTCGCTGGGTTATCCGCCAAGTCATTTTCGGCCCGGAGTTTAGTGTTGCGTCAGGTAACGCTATTGTCCGTTTAGCGACGATACATGGCCCTGACGCGGGCGAATCGGACAGGCCATCTGCCTAATCTGCAAGGCTCCTTCTTGAGCGAGCCTTGTGATGCACAGCCCTTCTTTTCACCCATGGATGCCCATCGCCCTGTTGAGTGTGCTGGCCGGGTGCACTGGTGTGCCCGGTCAACCGTCGACCGTCACGGCGCAGCCTGCACCGCGGCTCTCCGCCGAGTCGGCCGAGGCGTTGCCCGCCCGTTGGTGGCAGCTGTACCGCGACCCGCAACTGGACGCCCTGGTGGCGCGGGCCCTGCACCAGAACAAAGACCTCGAAGCCGCCGCCGCCCATGTCGATGCGTTGCTGGCGCAGCTGGAACAGGCAGACGGCGAGCGCCTGCCGTCGACTTCCCTGGACTATGGCCTGGCCTACGGTCGCAGCCGCGATGACCAGACGCTGGCCCAGGCGACTAACCGTCATGCCGGTGCCGAATGGAGCCACACCCCTGAGTTTTCCCTGAGCTACACCCTCGATTTGTGGGGCGAGGTGCGTTATCGCATCGCTGCGGCACGGGCGGATGCCCAGGTGGCGCGGGCGCTGGAGGATGAGCTGCGGGTGACGGTGGCCGCGCAGACGGCCCGCGCCTATGCCCAGGCCTGCGTCTATGGTGTGCGCGAACAGGTGCAGGCGCACTCGGTGCAGCTGCTGGAGCAGAGCGTCGCGGTCACGCAGAAGCTGCAAAAGGCCGGCGCGGCCACGCAACTCGACCTGGCGCGCCTGCAAGGGTTGCTCGAAGAAACCCGGGCACCGTTGCCGATGTTCACGGCCCGGCGCAGCAGCGCGCTGTATGAGTTGGCCGTGCTCAGCGGGTTGCCGCCGGAGCAGGTCACGCCACGCAGCTGTACCCAGGCCCCGCAGTTGCAGGCGCCTTTGCCGGTGGGCGAGGGTTGGGCACTGCTGCAACGGCGGCCGGACATCCGCCGCGCCGAAGGGCAATTGCGCGCAGCCACCTTGACGGTGGGCCTGTCCCGCGCCGAGCTTTACCCGCGGATCACCTTCGGCGCGATGCTCGGTTCGTCCGCCAGCAGCCTGGGCAAACTCGGGGACCGCTACGCCACGGTGTATTCCGTCGGGCCGCTGGTGTCCTGGCGCTTTCCCAACCGGCAGGTCGCCCAGGCGCGGGTCAGGCAGAGCCAGGCCGAAGCGCGCCAGGCCCTGGCACGGTTTGACGGTACGGTGCTCAACGCACTGAAGCAGGTGGAGCAGGCCATGGCCCTGTACCAGGGCGAACAGCAGCGTGGGCAGGCCCTGGCCGCCGCCCTGGACAACAACCGCCGCGCCTTCGACCTGGCCTCCCGCGGCTACCATTCCGGCGCGCTGGATGCCCTGCAACTGCTGGACAGCGAACGCAGCCTGGTGGGCCTTGAAGCCCGCGTGGCCGAGTCCGACCTGCGCTTGATCAACCGCCAGATCGACCTGTTCCAGGCCCTCGGTGGCGGCTGGCAGCGTGACGATCCAACCGCCCCCTTATCTGTCGCTGTCAATGGAGCCAAACCATGAACCAGGCTGTTGAACCCATTCGCCTGACCGTTATGCAACGTCATCGTCGCGCCCTGGTGACCACGGCTTCCCTCGCGACGCTGGTGGGGCTGGCAACCTTTGCCGGGTACTGGTGGCAATGGGGGCGTTTTCTTGAAGAAACCGACGATGCCTATGTGCGCGCTGATTGGGTCGCCATCAGCCCGCGAATTGCCGGGTATGTAGCCCAGGTGCTGGTGGAAGATAACCAGCCGGTCAAGGCCGGGGATGTGCTGGTGCGTATCGATGAGCGGGATTTCACCGAGCGTCTGAACAGCGCCCAGGCGCAACTGCAACAGGCGCAAGCAGCAGCGAGCGCACAGCAGGCATCGGTGCAAACCCTCGACGCGCAAATGGGCGAGCAACAGCAACGCATCGCCCAGGCCCGGGCGGAACTGAGCAGTGGCGAGGCCGAAGCCCGGCGCGCGCGGCTCGATTACCAGCGTTATCGTGAATTGGTCGCGCAACAGGTGGCCAGCGCCCAGCACCTGGAAACCGTCAGCGCCAGCCAGGCCAAGGCCCAGGCGGCCCTGGCCCAGGCGAGCGCCCAGGTCGCGCGGCAGCAGGCGCAGTTGCAGGTCTTGCAGGCACGCCGGCAACAGGCGCAGGCGCAAATCGTCGAGCATCAGGCACGCATCGGCGAGGCCCAGGCCAACCTCGCGCTGGCCCGCAATGCGTTGAAGGACACCGAGATCCGCGCGCCTTTTGACGGCGTGGTGGGCCAGCGCAAGGTCCGGCGCCAGCAATACGTGATGCCCGGCCTGCCGCTGTTGGCTGTGGTGCCGGTGGAGCAGGCCTATGTGATTGCCAACTACAAGGAAACCCAGTTGCAGCACATGGCGCCGGGGCAGTCGGTGGAAATCGCGGTGGACAGTTTTGCCGGCGCACATTGGCACGGCAAAGTGGAAAGCATCGCCCCCGGCTCCGGTGCCGTGTTCGCGCTGTTGCCGCCGGACAACGCCACCGGCAACTTCACCAAGATCGTCCAGCGGTTTCCGGTAAAGATTCGCCTGGAACCCGGTGAGTCGCGGGTGCTGCCGGGCATGTCGGTGATTGCCACGGTTGACACCCGCCCTGCCGCCAGCCAGGAGCACGTCCATGGAGGCTGAAGGGCGTGTGCCGTTTCGCGCCTGGGTCGCGGTGATCGGCGGGCTGTTCGGCTGCTTCATGGCCGGGATGAACGTGCACGTCACCAGCGCCGCACTGCCGGAAATCGAAGGTGCACTGGGCGCGACGTTTGAGGAGGGCTCGTGGATTTCCACCGCTTACCTGGTGGCGGAGATCATCATGATTCCCCTCACCGCGTGGCTGGTGCAGGTGTTTTCCCTGCGCCGGGTGATGCTGTGGGGCTCGGGGATATTCCTGGTGGCCTCGGTGGCGTGTTCGCTGTCGCCCAACCTGCAAGTGATGATCCTGATCCGGGTGGTGCAGGGCGCGGCCGGGGCGGTGCTGATTCCCTTGTCATTCCAACTGATCATCACCGAGCTGCCGCCCAGCAAGATCCCGCTGGGCATGGCCTTGTTCAGCCTGGCCAACAGTGTGGCCCAGGCCGCCGGGCCGTCGATTGGCGGCTGGCTGACCGATGCGTATTCCTGGCGCTGGATCTTCTACCTGCAACTGTTCCCGGGGATCGCGTTGCTGGCGGCGGTGGCCTGGTCCATTGACCGCCAGCCGATGCAGTTGGGCCTGCTGCGCCAGGGCGACTGGCTGGGTATCGGCTGCATGGTGCTGGGCCTGGGTGCGTTGCAGATCGTGCTGGAGGAGGGCGGGCGCAAGGACTGGTTCGGCTCGCCCTTTATCGTGTGGATGACACTGCTGGCGGTGGTGGGCCTGATCGGCTTCGTTGCCCGGCAATTATGGGGCGCGCACGCCTTTATCAACCTGCGACTGTTGGGCCACTACAACTTTGGGGTGGCCAGCGTGGCGATGTTTATCTTCGGCGCCAGTACCTATGGCCTGGTGTTCCTGGTGCCCAACTACCTGTCGCAATTGCAGCACTACAACGCCAGCGAAATTGGCGTGAGCCTGATCGCGTATGGTCTGGTGCAACTGATCATGGCGCCGTTTTTGCCGCGCCTGATGAAGTGGGTCAGCGCCAAAATGCTGGTGGCTTCGGGGTTCGCGATCATGGCTTTGGGCTGCTGGATGGGTGCGCACTTGTCGGCGGACAGCGCCAGCAATGTGATCGTGCCCTCGATTGTGGTGCGCGGGATTGGTCAGCCGTTGATCATGGTGGCGTTGTCGGTGCTCGCTGTGCATGGGCTGGCCAAGGTGCAGGCGGGGTCGGCGTCGGCGGTGTTCTCGATGCTGCGCAATCTGGGGGGCGCCGTTGGAACAGCGTTACTGGCGCAGTTGGTGGTGGTGCGTGAGCGGGTGCATTCGGCGCGGATCGGGGAGGCGGTGACGCTGTTTGACCCGGTGCTGCAACAGCGCTTGCCTGGCGGGGTGCTGCAGGAGCAGTTGCCGGAGCATCAGGTGGTGTTGGACCTGCTGGATCGGAGTGTGCGCCATCAGGCGTTTTTGATGGCCTACAGTGATGCGTTCTTTCTGGCGTGTGTGGCGTTGGCAGCGTGTGCGGTGGCGGCGTTGATGTTGCGGCGGATCTAGGGGCAGTGCTGTGGGGGACTCAAGTGAGCGCAATGGTTCAGGTGTGTTTTTTATGGTTTTGGGGGCTGGGTACATATCCGTTATTTGGGTGATGGCCGCTTATGGTTCCGCTCTTACAGCGGCTCACTTTTGAACAGCGCAAAAGTAAGCAAAACGCTCTTGCCCCACCACTCGGCTCCTCGCCTAGGCTCGGTGTGCCCTCACTCCGGCTTTGGACCGTGGGCCGCCGTCATGGGCCATCCTTGGCCCAGGACGGCTAACCCGGCGTCCTGCCGGGTTACCCACGCTCCAAAGCCTGCGTTCGGCCAGCGTGGTTTAACGGGGCGCCCAAGATCAAGATCAAAAGCAGATCAAGAGCACAGCGGCCTCCCGGCCGGCTTGAGTGTTGAAGAGCAAAAGCCAAATCAAAATCTAAAGCGGGCACGGTCAAAAATGTGGGAGCGGGCTTGCTCGCGAAGGTCGTTA